>NZ_RZTC01000004.1:107847-125637 GCF_004023165.1 Mesorhizobium sp. M7A.F.Ca.MR.176.00.0.0
TTCCCCCGCGACCGCCTGGGCATGGCGTGCAACTTCCGGCAGACCCATGAGCTCGCCGAAAGTGCCTCGTGCCAGCGGGCCGGCGACCAGGAGTGTCGCAACCGCCTCACCGTCCGAGCCGATTGCGCGGCTGTCGAGACTTGTCTCGATGCCAAGTCCATATTGGTCCGTCCTGATCAAGCCGGCTTCCGCCAGCGAGCTTAGCGCCGGGTTCAGCTGTAATGCCTGCCCATGAGCCGGACCCGTAGTGTTGATGACGGCATCGAAGCGCGTCGTCTCGATCCGTGTCTGCCCGCGTCGTTGGAAGCTGACAGCCAGGCTGCCGTCCTCATCGTTCGACGCGACAAGCCTGGCGGCAATGGTGTCGAATGTGCCGGCCGCATGACGCCGGTCGAGCACCGCCGCCACCTGCGGAGCGATCCTGAAGCGATGCACGTCCCAGAACACGCGCAGCCGGCGGACCAGCCTTGCCCGCTCCGGCGGGGCAAGTGCGGCCCACAGCACCGGCCCCTGCAGGCGCAGTTGGTCGAAGACCGCCTGCCAGTTGACATTGGCCGCTCTCGCAGCTGTCAGCGTCGCGCGAATGGCCCTGAGCAGGCCGAGCGCCGTCGTGGCCGGCGCGGATGCAAAATCGCCAAAAGGCTCGCCCCTGACATCGGGGTGTCCGCGCGAGCGTAAGCCGCGGCGCGACAGCGCGAGGATGCGGCCGCGATGGCCACGACGGTCGAGTTCGGTGACCATGTCGGCAGAGGTCAGCCCGGAGCCGACGATCAGCACCGACGCCTCCGGACCAATCGCGGCAAGCGCCGCTGGTGCATACGGGTCGGCGATGAAACCCGGTGCTTCCGTCAGATGGATCAGCGCGGCTGGAATCGCGGGCTGTGGGTGCGTCGCTGCCAGGACGACGATATCGGCAGCGACCAACCCACTGGACGTATGCACGGTCCAGCCCGCGCCACTGGCATCGCGCGTCACGCGTATGGCGGAACCTTGAACATGATGAACAAGGCCGGAACCGAGATACGGCGCCAGATGCTCGGCGACATAGCGGCCGAACACGCGCCGGCGCGGAAAAGCGTCGCCGTTCTTCCAGATGGCATCCGGGTCGTGTTCGAGTTCTCCGCTGCCAGTCAACCAGCGTGCAAAATGCTGCGGGTCGTCGGGAGCCATGCTCATCCTGACTGCGGGGACATTGACCCGGTGCGACGGTTCCTCGCTGGAATAGGCAAGGCCGCCGCCGAGCGCTGGTCGCGGCTCGATGACGGAAATCGACAGGCGCTCCGATTGAGGTGCTCGCGCCAGGTGCCACGCCACCGCCGCGCCGGAAAAGCCGCCGCCAATAATGGCGACGCGCAACCGCGAGGACGCAGGAAGCAAGTTCACGAGGCGCTGGCGAGCGACTTCGGCCGGTGGTCGCCGGCGATGGTTTCGCCGAACGGACCGGTGTTGACGGAAGAGCCGGCTGCCTTGACCAGATGGTCGGTCGGCAGTTTCGGCAGCACCAGCTCACCGAAGCGATAGGCTTCTTCGAGATGCGGATAGCCGGAAAGGATAAAGGTATCGATGCCGAGGCGCCGGTACTCGTCGATGCGCTCGGCGATCGTGTCGGGATCGCCGACAAGTGCGGTCCCTGCGCCGCCGCGCACCAGGCCGACGCCGGCCCACAGATTGGGCGCGATCTCGAGCTTGGCGCGATTGCCGCCATGCAGTGCGCTCATCCGCGCCTGGCCGACCGAATCCATGCGGGCAAAGACTTTTTGAGCCGAGGCGATCGTCGCGTCGTCGAGCCGGCTGATCAGCCTGTCGGCAGCGGCCCAGGCCTCCTCGGTGGTTTCGCGCGCGATGACATGCAGCCTAATGCCGAAGGAGAGCTTGCGGCCGGCCTTCTGCGCCAGTTCACGCATGCCGTCCAGCTTGCGCTCGACATCGGCTGGCGGCTCTCCCCAGGTCAAATATTTGTCGATCTCCTGCGCCGCCACCACGGACCCAGCGTCGGACGAGCCGCCGAAGTAGAGCGGGGGATAGGGTGTCTGCACCGGCGGAAACAGCAGCCTTCCATCCTCGATGCGGAAATGCTTGCCCTCATGTTCGACCGTCTCGCCGCTCAGCACCCGCTTGTAGATCCGAAGGAATTCCTGCGTCACCTCGTAGCGCTCGGCATGCGACAGGAAAATGCCGTCGCCCTTGTTCTCCAGCGGATCGCCGCCGGTGACGACGTTGATCAGCAGGCGGCCATTGGAGATGCGATCCAGCGTCGCAGTCATGCGCGCGGTCAGCGTTGGCGACTGCAAACCGGGCCGCACGGCGACAAGGAAACGCAAGCGTTCGGTCATCGGCACAAGAGCCGATGCGATCACCCAGGAATCCTCGCACGAGCGGCCGGTCGGCAACAGCACGCCGTAGTAGCCGAGCGTGTCGGCCGCCTTCGCCACTTGCGTCAGATACGGCAGATCGACCGATCTGCCGCCCTCGGCCGTGCCAAGATAACGGCTGTCGCCATGCGTCGGCAGAAACCAGAGCACCTTGATGCGGTCCGGCACGACCCGGCTCATGGCCTCTGTCCCGCTGCCTGACGAAGGCGGCCGGGTATGCCTGCTTTGGTGAGTAGCTGATGCGAAAGAGTGGGCATGGCGTGGTCCTGTCCGGGTGGAAACCAGATCGCCAGTGCAGATTGCTTATTCCACAAACTCTGTAGAGTTAGTTTATTCCAATTCTGCCGCCGCTATTAGAATTTCTCTCTCTGGCAAGAAAAGGAGGCCGGCCCGAATACACCGGGCCGGCCTCCTCGTATCAGAACGCTGGTTCGACCGCGTTGACGTTGTCCTTGGTGACGACGGTCAGCGGGATGGGCAGCCGGTCCTTGACCTGCTTGCCGTCGATGATCTCGGCCATCGTGTTGATTGCCAGGCGGCCATCCTCGACGGGCGACTGGACGATGGTCGAGTACATTTCATTGGTGCGGATCGATTCGAACGCATCCTTCTGGCCATTGATGCCGACGATCGGCGGTGCGGCCTTGGAGGGGTTGGCCTCCTTCCAGGCATCGATGAAGCCGCGGGCCATCGTGTCGTCATTGGCGTAGACGCCGCTGATCTGGTCGCCGAAGCGTGTGATCAGATCGCGGCTGACCACCAGCGCCTTTTGCTGGTCGAAGTCGGCGTTGACCGTGTCGAGCACCTTGATGTCTGCATTGGTTTCCTTCAGACGGTCGGTGAAGCCGCTGACGCGTCCGATCGTGGTGCCGTTGCCGGCCTGGCCGGCGATGATGACGACGGAGCCCTTGCCGCCGAGCGCCTTGCTCAGCGAGTCCGCCGCCAGCTTGCCTTCCTCGTAGACGTCAGGCCCGGTGAACGACTTGATGAACGGCTTGGCATCGTCGCTCATCGGTGAATTGATGAGGATCGCCGGAATGTTCGCCTGCTGCGCGCGCGCCAGCCCCGGTATGTATGCCTGCGGGTCGAGCGGCCACAGGATGATGCCGTCGACCTTGCGCGCAACGCAGGTGTTGAGCTGCTCGGTGCCTTTCTGGACATCAAAATCCTGGCTGAGGCTCAGGATCTCGATGCCGAGTTCCGCGGCGCGCGCCTGAAGCGCCTTGTTGGCCGGCGTCGCGTAGGCATGCGAATCCGCTGCCGTCACGTAGCAGACCGTCTTGGCGCTGGCCCAGCCCGTCGATGCCAGCACAGCCGCCACGGCGGCGACGTGAAGCATGCTTTTCTTGCCAATCATGTGTTTCCTCCCAATCATGTGGTTCCTCCTTGAGTGATTGGATTGTCGCGAACGAGCGCCGGGCGCGTGCCCGGAGCCCTCCCCTTGGTGGTAACGGCCCGATCGAGCACGACGAGCAGGATCAGGATAAGCCCGGACACGACCTGCTGGACGTATGCGGGAACGGACTGGAACTCCATCGCGATGGTCAGCGAGCCGATCGTCAGCACGCCGCCGAGCGTGCCGAGCGCGGATCCCCTGCCGCCTTCGAGACGAGTTCCGCCGACAACGACCGCGGCAATGACGGCGACCGTCAGTTCCGAGCCGAAGACGGGCGAGCCGGTGTTGGTGACGAGGCTCTGGAGAACCCCCGCCAGGCCGGCAAGCGTGCCGGCAAAGACAAAGCCGAGAAAGACGATACGGTCCGAGGCGATACCGCTTTCCTTGGCAGCCGCCGGGTTGGACCCCACCGCAAAGACGTTGCGCCCGGGTATGGTGCGCGTCAGCCAGAAATGCAGCAGCACGATCAGGGCAATGAACAGCGCGCTGCGGAGGGTGAAGACATCGAGATAGATCTTGGCCAGCGCCAGGGAGAGCATGATGTCGGTTCCGGTCACCGGCTGGCTGTTGGTGATCCAGTGCGCGAGCGAGCGGAAGATGAGCATCGTCGCGAGCGTCAGCACGAGCGAATTCACCTTCAGGCCGACGACCAGCATGCCGTTGACGGCGCCTGCCAGGGTACCGACCAGGATGCCGACGATCGCAGCAGGCAGGATGCCGATCTCTCGCTGCAGGATGACCGACACGATGCCGGCCAGGGCAAACACCGCGCCACCGGAGAGGTCGATCTGGCCCGATATCAAAAGCACCGTCAGGCCGATCGCGATCAGGCCGATCGTCGCCGCCCGGTCGAGGCCGAGGCCGAGGGTCGATGCCGAGAGGTAGCCGGGGACCACCAGCGCGGAAATGACGAGCGTCAGACCGAGAATGACGACGACGCGATACTGCGAGACAAGCGAAAGAAAACGCATCACGCCACGCCCCGCTTGCGCAGCGCCGCATCCATGCCAACGGCGCCGACGATCAGGATGCCGAGCACGAAACCCTGGATCGGCGTGCGCACACCGTCGAGCACCATGACGTTGGTCAACAGTTGCACGAAGATGAGGCCGGCGATGGCCCGTGGCACCGATCCGAAGCCACCGACGATCGACACGCCGCCGACCACCACCGCCGTGATGGCACTGAATTCGTAGCCGCCGCCGATGAGCGGCCGCGCGCTCTGCAGCGTCAGCCCGAGCAGGCCGCCGCTGATGCCGGAAGCGAGTGCTGTGATCACGAAGGCGCCAGCCTTCACGGCCTGCACCGGAACCGCACTTGCCTCGGCGGCGCTGTAATTGCCGCCGGTGGCAAGCGTCCATCTGCCCCAGAAGGAGCGGGACAGCACGAAATGGCCGACAAGAGCAATGACCAGGAAGATCAGCACCACGACTGGAATGCCGAACAGCCGGCCCTTGGCGAACTCGGCGGAAGCGGGATTGCTGCCATAGACGATGACGCCGCCGACTGCCGCCTGGACGATGCCCAGTCCGATCGTGCCGATGCCGAGCGTGGCGATGATGGGGTTGATGCCGACATAGCCGACCAGGACCCCGTTGAGCAGGCCTATGAGGCCCGCGAGACCAACCGCCAGCACGAAGGCCGGCAGCGGCCCGATCATCGGCTGCAGCCCGAGCGACAGGATGGCGCCGCAGGCGATGGTGGCCGGCACCGAGAGGTCGGCCAGGCCGCCGACCACGAGCACGAAGGTCATGCCGACGACGACGATGCCGACGATGGACATCGAGGTCAGGACGTTGAGCAAATTGCCTGATGTGAAGAAGGCGGGGCTGACGAAGGAGCCGTAGAGCATCACGGCGAGGATGGCGAAGGCCAGCCCCGCCTTCGACAGGACACCGACAAGCCTGCTGCCGCGCGTGAAGCGGTCGTTGCGGTTCACACCGCCGATCTCCATGGCCGCTTCGGTCACGCCATCTCCTCCCCCGTGGCCAGCGCCATGATGCGTTCCTCGCTCAATTCGCTGCGCAGGAGCGGCTCGGAGGCATAGCCATCGCGCATCACCACCACGCGGTCGCAGACGCCGAGGATTTCGGGCAGCTCCGACGAGATCATCACGACTGCCATGCCGCCGGCGACGAGTTGGCCGATGATGTGGTGGATCTCGGCCTTGGCGCCGACGTCGACGCCCCGCGTCGGCTCGTCGAGGATCAAGGCCGAAGGTTTGGCGGCAAGCCATTTGGCGATGACCGCCTTCTGCTGGTTACCGCCCGACAGCAGGTTGATGCGCCGTTCGCCGTCGGGCGGTGAAATTGAAAACTGCTTGACCGAGTCCGCGGCAAGCGCGTGATCGGCGCTGCGGCTGATGCGTCCGAAACGGCTCAGGCGGCGCAATATGGGCAGGCTAATGTTTTCCCGGATCGACATTCCAGGCACGACGCCGTCGCCCTTGCGATCTTCGGGAACATAGGCAATGCCTGCCCTGACCGCCTGGGATGGCGAGTTGATCGAGACCTTGCGTCCGTTGACGCTGACCGAGCCCTCGACAAGCCGCGACAGGCCGAAGATTGCGCGGGCAACCTCGGTGCGGCCAGCACCCACCAGCCCGGTCAAGCCCAGTATCTCGCCGGCGCGTACATCGAAGCTGACATCGCGGAAGCGCGTGCCGTCGCTGATGCGTTCGACCCGCAGCACCGACTTGCCGATCTCGGCCGGGCTTTTCGGGAAGACATTGCTGACTTCGCGACCGACCATCAGCCTGATCATGTGAGCGGCATTTATGCCTTCGATCGGCCGCGTCTCGATCATTGAGCCGTCGCGCAGCACAGTCACCTCGTCGGCAATTTCGAGCACCTCCTTCAGTCGGTGGCTGATATAGATGATGGCGATTCCGTCATCGCGCATCTTGCGCAAGATCCGGAACAACGCCGCCGTCTCATGCTCGCTGAGGCTGGATGTCGGTTCGTCCAGGACGATGATCCTGGGCTGCGCCGCGTAGGCCTTGGCGATCTCGACGAGCTGCTGCTGGCTGATCGACAGGTTGCCGAGCCGTTCACGCGGGTTGATGGCCGCTCCGAGCTCATCGAGGACGGCGGCTGCAGACCGGATCATCTCGCTCTTGCGCAGAAAGGTCCACTTGCCCGGCATGCGGCCGAGATAGACGTTTTCGGCGACGCTCAGATCGGGGACCAGATTGATTTCCTGATGCACCATGCGGATGCCCAGCGCCTGGGCATCGGCGGGCCGGCGCATGCGCACTTCGGCGCCGCCGACCCTGATTGCGCCGCTGGTGGGTGCGTAGGACCCGTTGAGCACTTTCATGAGCGTTGATTTGCCGGCGCCGTTCTCACCCACGACCGCATGAACGGTGCCGAATTTCACGGCGAAATTGACGTTGGACAGAGCCTTCACGCCCGGGAACGTCTTGCTGATGCCTCGCATGTCCAAGGCGCAATCGGCGGCGACAGTCATATCTGGCTAGGTTCCTCCTGGCGGCCGGCCGATCGTCCTCGGTATCGGCCATCGATATGTTAGTATAATAGTCGCTTCAACACAGCTCGACCCCTCTTCTAACTGGCTTGAACGTCCGGGCTTTTGAACACGCGACTCAGTCAAGGCTCTCGGTTGCGGTTGAATTTCTCACCGCGGATGATGACTATTGCACTAATATAATAGTTCTGGCAAGGTGGATTCCGGCGGTCGTTATGAACATCGTGTCCACCGACACCCGACCGCTTCCATTGGATGCGTTCCGATTGACATTCTAGTATTATCTGGCCATTTCTGGTGAACGAAGACACGGATTTGCAATGGACCTGGATCCTTCGACGCTCAATCGGGCTCTTCCGCTCCGCGATCAGATCTACCACAAGATCCGCAACCTGATCGTCGTCGGGCAGCTGAAGCCGGGAGAGGTCATCAACGAAGTCGCCATCGCGGAGGCCCTGGGGGTGTCGCGCACCCCGGTGCGCGAAGCGGTCAAGCGCATCAGCGACGAGGGCCTGGTCAAGATCCTGGCACAGACCGGCACCTATGTCGCTCCGATCAGCCGGGCCGACCTGGAAGAAGCCTATGTCATTCGGCGGGCACTGGAGATGGAGAGCGCCCGACGCGCGGCCGCCAAGTTCACAGCGGCGGCCAGCGAATTGCTGGAAGACAACATGGCGGCGCACCGGCTTGCCATATCCCGCGGCAGATATGCCACCGCGATACAGCTCGACGATGTCTTCCACCGCACCATAGCCGAGATCTGCGGCCTGCCGATGATCTGGAGAGCCGTCGACATCTCGAAGGCACAGATGGATCGCGGACGCTATCTCGCCATCCCAAGACCGGGCTATGGAGAACAGACGATCGAGCAGCACGAGGCCATTTTCGACGCGCTGAAGCGCCACGACGCCGAGGGGGCGGCAAGGGCCATGGAACATCATCTCGAGACGTCGTTCCGCAACACGCTCGAAGTCGCCGCCGACCTTCTCGACTGAAGCCCCTGCGAGCCACCGGCATGCAAAGAATGGGACTATGTATCGGCGTGAAAGCCGAGGCGATCGCGGACTACAAGCGCGTCCACGCCGCCGTCTGGCCCGAAGTGCTCGACGTCATCAGCCGCGCCAACATCCGCAACTATTCGATCTTCCTGCGCGAACCGGAGAACCTTCTGTTCGCCTGCTGGGAGTATCACGGCAGCGACTTCGCCAGGGATGCGGCGCGGATGAGCGAGTCGCCGGCGATGCGCAAATGGTGGGAGCTGTGCGACCCCATGCAGACGCCACTGCCGACGCGCGCCGACGGCGAATGGTGGGCGGCGATGGAAGAGGTCTTCCATCTCGACTGACCGTGTCCCGGCCGGGCGGCGATCCGTTGTTTCATCCAGCCGTTTGCCGCCCTCAAACTGCGCCGCAAGGCGCACTCATCGCACGCCACTCACCTGACCGATCCGCCGCAACGCCCTGCAGTCCAGGCCTTTCGCAACCGCACCTTGACCACTGACATTCTATTATATTAGTATTCCAAATCACTTTTGCCTCTCGACGCTCCTTGTCGGGGAGAGCTTTTTCAGAGTTTGGGTCATGGCACGGTTCATCAAGCTGTCGGATACCGACAACATTCTTCTGGCAGTCGATCCGTTGAAGATCGGCGACAAGGCCGGGGACGTGGCAGCGAAGGCGCGCATACCGCGCGGGCATAAGATGGCGCTGTGCGACATCGGCTCGGACGACCCGATCGTGAAATACGGCCAGACCATTGGCTTTGCGCGGGAACCCATCGTCGCCGGCGACTGGGTTCACGAGCACAATGTGTATCTGCGCAATTTCGAACGCGACTACGTCTTCGGCACCAATACCAGGCAAACCGAGATCGTTGCCGAGGCCGAGCGGGCCACCTTCATGGGTTACCGCCGGCCGAGCGGCAAGGTCGGCACGCGCAACTTCATCGCCGTCCTGACGTCAGTGAATTGCTCTGCCAGCGTCGCCCGGTTCATCACCGACGAGGTCAACCGGTCTGGCATCCTGCGCGACTATCCCAATATCGACGGCATCATCGCACTCGTCCACGGCACCGGCTGCGGCATCGACACCAAGGGTCCCGCTTACGACCTGCTGAAGCGCACGCAATGGGGCTTTGCCACGAACCCCAATGTCGGCGGCGTGCTGATGGTCGGGCTCGGCTGCGAAGCGTTCCAGATTCCGCGCTGGATGCAGTCGTACAACATCGAGGAGAGCACGATTTTCCGCACGATGACGATCCAGGAAACCGGCGGCACGCGAAAGACAGTCGAGGCCGGCGTCAAGGCGATCGTCGACATGCTGCCTACGGTGAACGCCGCCGAAAGGACGCCGCAACCAGCCTCCGAACTGGTGCTAGCACTGCAATGCGGCGGATCGGACGGCTACTCCGGCATCAGCGCCAATCCGGCACTGGGTGCTGCGGTGGACCTGCTTGTCGGGCAAGGCGGCACGGCCGTGCTCTCGGAGACGCCCGAAATCTATGGCGCCGAACATCTTCTCGCCTTGCGCGCCGAGAGCCGCGCGGTGGGTGAAAAGCTGATCGAGCGCATCCGCTGGTGGGAGGATCATACCGCCAGGCACGACATGGAGATGAACAACAACCCTTCGCCCGGCAACAAGCTGGGTGGGCTGACGACCATCCTGGAGAAATCGCTCGGCGCCTCCGCCAAGGGCGGCACCACCAATCTGCGCGCAGTGCTGGAATATGCCGAGCCGATCAACGAGCGCGGCCTCGTCTTCATGGATACGCCTGGCTACGATCCGGTCTCGGCCACCGGGCAGGTCGCCGGCGGCGCCAACATATTGTGCTTCACCACCGGCCGCGGTTCGGCCTTCGGCTGCAAGCCGACGCCCTCGATCAAGCTTGCCTCCAACACCTTTATCTTCGAGCAGATGCGCGAGGACATGGACATCAATTGCGGAGACATACTGGACGGCGTCTCGCTGGCCGAGAAGGGCCGGGAAATCTTCGCCGAGATCCTGCGCGTCGCATCCGGCGGGCGCACCAGGTCGGAAGCGCTCGGCTATGGCGACAACGAGTTCGTGCCATGGAGCCTTGGCGCAACCATGTAGCGATATCGCCCGCCTGCGCAGGCCGGCCTTTATCCCGGAAGTAGCTCAAACGGAAAGAACCGCTCGACATGAACAGGATCGATCTTGACGGCCAGCACGCTGTGGTCACCGGCGGCGCCCAGGGCCTCGGCTTTGCGATGGCCAGACGTTTCGTCGCCTCCGGCGCGACGGTAACCTTGTGGGATCTCGATGAGGCCCGCCTCGAAACCGCCAAGAAGGAACTCGGCAGCGCCGCCACGACGGAGACCGTGGACGTCGCCGATTGGGCGTCGGTGGACGCGGCGCGCGCCAGGACCGAAGAGCTGGCCGGCAAGATTTCCATTCTGGTCAATTCCGCCGGAATTGCCGGCCCGGCCGCCCCGCTCGACGTCTACGACATCGAGACGTGGAAGAAGGTCATCGACGTCAACGTAAACGGTACGTTCTACGTCAATCGCGCCGTGGTTCCCGGAATGAAGGAGCGCAATTACGGACGGATCGTCAACATCGCTTCGGTGGCCGGCAAGGAAGGCAACCCCAACGCCTCCGCCTATTCAGCCTCGAAGGCGGCGGTCATCGGCTTGACCAAGTCGCTCGGCAAGGAACTGGCGCAGTACGACATCGCCGTGAACTGCATCTCGCCGGCCACGGCACAGACGCGCATCCTCGAACAACTGACGCCGGAGCACATCGAATATATGCGCTCGCGCATTCCGCGCGGCCGCCTGCTGGAGGTTGACGAAGCCGCGGCGATGGTCGCCTGGCTCGTCTCCAAGGAGAACAGCTTTACAACCGCCTCCACGTTCGACCTGTCGGGTGGACGGACGACCTACTGAAAGGCAGTTGCCGTTCAGCCAGGCAACCGACCCAGACCAATCGCAAAGCGCTCCACCATTGCGAGGCCAGGCTCGCCTGGCCGCATCGCCGGAGCCCGGTCATGTACCGGGATGCCGGCGCGGGCGCCGAACAGCCGCTTGCCGTAACAGACCAGGCTCTCGATGCCTTGCATGACGAAGACGGCAGCCGGCAATATTCTTGCATATTCAGCCTCGGCCGTGACTTCGTCTCCGGCGCGGAACGCATGATAGGCGCGCACGGCATAGTCGGCGCAATCCGGCGCCAGGATCATGCCGCGGCAACCGATGCGGAAATTGTCGATCAGTTCCAGGCCGCCGCGTCCGTTGAAAACCGGTATCCGGCCTTCGGTGCGCTCGATCAGCCCGGCGATGTCGGTGACCGGACCTTCGCCCTTGATCAGCCTTATGTTGGGATGCAGCGTGACGAGTTCGCGGATTTCGTCCGATGACAGGCCGCGCCCGAAAAACGCCGGCGCGTTCTGGATCGCCACCGGCAGGTCGGTCGCCTCGGCGACGCGGCCGAAGAACTTGATGTATTCCGGCGCACCATAGGATCCGGCTGGCGGCGGCTGCAGGATCACCCAATCCGCTCCGACGCTTTCGGCATGGCGAACCTGCGCCACCTGCTCAGCCACAGAAGAACCGAAGATGGTGAAGGCGAGCGGCACTTTTCCTGCGGTGTCTTCCGCCGTCCAGTCCATGATCGTCCGACGCTCGGCCTCGGTCAGCTTGGCGACTTCCGTTGCCAGGCCGAGCGCCGCCATGCCGTGCACGCCGGTCGCGAGGCAGATCTCGACCTGCCGACGCATCGCCGCGCGGTCCAGCTGTTCGTTCACGTCAAAGAGCGCGTAGAGAATGGCGTGAATGCCGTGGAAATCGAAAGGCCGGAAATTAGGCATGCTGGTCGGCCTCAATGGCTTTCGCGCGGGATGGCGTGGCCACGGCTTCCGACGAGAAAGTCGAGGTCGGCGCCACGATCCGCCTGCAGGACATGGTCGACGTAAAGCCCCTGATAGCCGCCGCGCATCGCCGGGACGGGCGGTAGCCAGGATTCACGACGCCGCGCCAACTCCTGTTCCGACACGTCGAGATGCAGCTTCCTCGCTTCGACATCGAGCTCGATGAAGTCGCCGCTCCTGACCAGCGCCAGCGGGCCGCCGATAGCGGCTTCGGGTGCGGCATGCAGAACGACAGTGCCGAAGGCGGTACCGGACATGCGGGCGTCGGAGATGCGGATCATATCGCGGACGCCTTGCTTCAGCAGCTTCCGAGGCAGCGCCATGTTGCCGACTTCGGCCATGCCAGGATAGCCTTTCGGCCCGCAATTCTTCAGCACCATGATCGACGCATCGTCGATGTCCAGCAAGGGATCGTCGACGCGCGCCTTGTAGTCGTCGATGTCCTCGAAGACGACGGCGCGGCCGCGATGCTTCATCAGCGCTGGCGAGGCGGCGGACGGCTTGATAATGGCGCCGTCGGGCGCCAGATTGCCGCGCAGCACCGCGATGCCGCCCTGCGATGTCAGCGCCTTGTCGCGCGGGCGGATCACCTCCGGATTGTAGTTTTGGGCATCACTGATGTTCTCGCGCACGCTCTTGCCGGTGACGGTCAGCGCATCGAGATCGAGCATGTCGGCGATCTCTTTCATGACGGCCGGAATACCGCCGGCGTAGCAGAAATCCTCCATCAGGAAACGGCCGGACGGCATCAGGTCGAGGATGGTCGGCACATCGCGGCCATATCGATCCCAATCGTCCAGCGTCAACTCGGTGCCAACACGGCCGGCGATCGCCAACAGATGCACGACCGCATTGGTCGAGCCGCCGATGGCACCATTGACACGGATCGCGTTGGCGAAAGCTTCTTTCTTGAGGATGGCCGACGGGCGCAGATCCTCATTGACCATCTCGACGATGCGCCGCCCCGTCATGCGGGCGATGCGGCTGCGGCGTGCATCGACAGCCGGATAGGCGGCGTTGCCCGGCAGCGCCAGGCCGAGCGCTTCGACCATCGAGGCCATGGTCGAGGCCGTGCCCATGGTCATGCAGTGGCCGGGCGAGCGCGACATGGCGCTCTCGGCATCGGCGAAATCCTGCTCGCTCATCACGCCGGCGCGGACATCCTCGGAGAATTTCCACACATCGGTGCCGGAACCGATCTCCCGGCCCTGGAAGCGGCCATTGAGCATCGGCCCGCCTGAGATGACGATCGACGGCAGGTCGCAGGAAGCCGCGCCCATGACCAGCGACGGCGTGGTCTTGTCGCAGCCGGCCATCAGCACAACGCCATCCATGGGATTGCCGCGGATTGCCTCCTCGACATCCATCGAGGCGAGGTTGCGAAACAGCATCGCCGTCGGCCGCAGATTGGACTCGCCGCAAGAGAAGACCGGGAATTCGAGCGGCAGGCCGCCGGCTTCCAGCACGCCCGCCTTGATATGCTCGATCAGGCCGCGGAAATGCACGTGGCAAGGCGTGAATTCGGAGAATGTGTTGCAGATGCCGATCACCGGGCGGCCGTCGAAAGCATCATCGGGCAGGCCGTTGTTCTTCATCCAGCTGCGGTGGATGAAGGCATCCTTGCCCAGCCCGCCGAACCAGTGCTGCGATCGTCTCTTGGTCATGGTCTTTCCGGCGTTCAGGCGGGATGCTGGAGCTGGCTCAGTCCACCGTCGACGACGAGCGTGGCCGCGTTCATGAACGGGCACTCGTCGGAAATCATGAACACCGCGGCAAGCGCGATCTCGTGCGCCGTGGCGATGCGGTCGCCGGGGTGCAGCGCCATGGTGTTGGCGCGTGCTGTGGCCGGATCGGCAAAGCTGTTCCAGTAATCGATCGCCTTCTGCGTCTCGACATAGCCCGGCGCCAGCGCGTTCACGCGCACGCCTTGCGCCGCATATTCGAGTGCCAGCGATTTGGTCAGGCCGAGCAGCGCGTGCTTGGCGACCGGATAGGGGAAGGTATGCGGGATGATGGTGAAGCTGTGCGTCGAGGCGATGTTGAGGATGGCGCCGCCGCCGCTCGCGATCATGCCCGGCAGCACCGCCTTGCTGCAGTTCCAGGCTCCCTTGACGTTGACGTCGAAGTTGCGGTTCCACTCTTCCTCGGTCGCCTCGAGCGGCGTCGAGAACACATTGACCCCGGCATTGTTGATCAGCGCGTTGATCGGGCCGATCTCGGCAGCCGCTTGGCTGACGGCAGCCGCAATCCCGGCGCTGTCGCTTATGTCGGCCGCAACATGTCCGACATGGCCTTGCGGTGCGGCAAGGCCGGCGACTGCCTTGTCCAGCAGTGCGGCGTCGCGGTCGACCAGGAACAGTTTTGCGCCTTCGGCCAAACAGGCTTCGGCGATGGCAAGCCCGATGCCTTGCGCTGCACCCGTCAGGAAGATGCGTTTGCCGGAAAGGCGCTCAGCCATTTTTGTTCCTCCAGCCTATCGCCGACCCAGTGCCGATGAGCGCAGATTGTCGAGCAGCACGGCCAGCAGCAAAATAACGCCGCGCACGATGTACTGGTAGAAGGCCGGGATGTTGAGCAGGTTCATGGCGTTTTCGGCGATTCCCATGATCAGCACGCCGACGATGACGCCCGACATGGTGGCGCGGCCGCCGGCAAGCGAAACGCCGCCGAGCACGCAGGCCGAAATGACCGAGAGTTCCAGCCCGACCGCCGCGTTGGGCTGGCCCGAGGTGATGCGCGACGCCAGCAGGATGCCGGCGATACCGCAGACGACGCCTTGCAGCGCAAAAATCCAGATGCGCGTCCGGTCGACATTGACGCCGGCAAGCCGCGAGGCCTCCGGATTGCCGCCGATGGCCAGCGTGTTCTTGCCGAAGACGGTCCGGTTGAGGACGAAGCCGAAGATGCAAAACAGGATGGCAAGCACCCAGACCGGCGTCGGTATGCCGAGCAGTTTCGAGAGCGCCAGCTGATAGAAATCCGGGCTGTTGATGCCGACGGCGCGGCCGTCGGACGCGATCAGCGCAAAGCCGCGCACGATCTGCATGGTGGCCAGCGTCGTGATCAGCGCGTTGATGCGAAATTTGGCGATGACAACGCCGTTGATGAAGCCGACGAAAGCGCCGCAGGCGATTGCCGCCAGCAGGCCAAGCAGGATCGAGCCGGTGTAATTCGAGGCCATCACAGCGACCATGCCGGCAAAGGCGACGATCGAACCGACCGACAGGTCGAAGTCGCGCGCGGCGAGGCAGAACATCATGGTGCAGGCGACGATGCCGACGGTGACCACCGACTGCAGCAGGCCGAGCATGTTGCGGTCCGTAAGGAAGTTCGGCACCAGAGCCGACACCAGCGCGAAGGCGACGACAAAGATGACGACGAGACCCTGTTCGCCGAGCAGGATTTTTTTCAACTGGTCGGTCATGCCAAAGTCCTCAGGATGCGATCGCGTCGGGGGTTTTCTGATCGGGCAGAGCGGCGGCCAGGATCGCCCTTTCGGCGAACTGGTCGCGGGTGAGCTCGGCGCTGACGCGGCCACCGCACATCACCAGAATACGGTCGCAGATGCCCATCACCTCCGGCAGTTCGGACGAGACCACGACGATCGCCATGCCGTCCTGCGCAAGCTGGTAGAGCAGTTCGTAGATTTCCGATTTGGCACCGACATCGATGCCGCGCGTCGGCTCGTCGACAATGAGCACCCGCACGCCCTGTTCGGACAGCCAGCGGCCGAGGATGACCTTCTGCTGGTTGCCGCCGGAGAGGTTGATGATGTCCTGCTTGCGCGACGGCGTGCGCACCTTCAGCTTCTTGATAAAGGTCTCGGCCGTGGCGATCTCGCTGGCGCGGTTGAGCACGCCGAAGCGTGTGTGATGGCGCCGCGACGAGATGTTGATGTTCTCCTCGACCGAGCGCCCCTGGATGATGCCGTCATGCTTGCGATCCTCCGAGCACAGCACGATGCCGGCCCGGATCGTGCCACGCGGATCGGTGGCGCGAACCAGCTTGCCGTCGACGGTGATGGTGCCGCCCGAGCGCGGATCGGCGCCATAGACCAACCGCATCAGCTCCGAGCGTCCGGCGCCGATCAGGCCGAAGAAGCCGACGATCTCGCCTGCCCTTGCCTCGAAACTGGCCGGTGTCTGCAGTTTGGGGCCGCTGAGAGCGTCGACCTTCAGGCGGACATCGCCTGTTTTTCGTGCGCGAAAACCCCAGATATCCGAAATCTCGCGGCCGACCATCTCGGCGACGACCTGATCGCGGGTGACGCCTTTCAGCGACGCGTGGTGCGCCGCGAGCTTGCCGTCGCGCAGCACGGTCAAGCTGTCGCAGAGCCGGAACACCTCGTCGAGCCTGTGCGAGACGTAGATGATGACCTTGCCCTCGCTGCGCAGGCGATTGATCAGGGCAAACAGGATTTCGCTTTCGCGCGAGGACAGCGACGAGGTCGGTTCGTCCAGCGCGATAACGCGTGCGTCGAGCATGACCGCCTTGGCGATCTCGACCATCTGGCGTTCGCCGATCGACAGCGTCTTGACCTTGCGGCGCATGTCGATGTCGATACCGGCCGATTTCAGCTTGGCGCCGACGTCGTCCAGCATCCGGCGACCGGCGATGATGCCGGCGTTGGCGGGGAAACGACCGAGGCTGAGGTTTTCGGCAACGGTGAGTTCAGGAACGAGTTGCAGTTCCTGATGAATGACAATGACGCCATTGTCGAAGGCATCCCGGGTCGAGGTATAGGCCTGAACCTTGCCGTCAATGCGGATCTCCCCCTGATCGGCATGCTGGTCGCCGGACAGGATCTTGATCAGGGTGGATTTGCCGGCGCCGTTCTCGCCCATCAGGCCATGCACGGCGCCTTTGTCGACGCCGAACGAGACGTCCGACAGCGCCTTGACGCCCGGATAGGTCTTGGTGATGTGCGAGAAGTCGAGAAAGGACACGGGCCGATCCTTTTGAGCCATGACAAACAGGCGGCGGGATGAGCCGCCGCCTGTCTGTACAGGGAGGATTATTCGATGCCGAGGCCCTGGCGGACCTTCTGGTAGTCGTCGCGCTTGGCGAGTGCACCCGAAGTCAGGATCAGCTTCTCCGGTTCCTTGTTGTTGGCAACCCAGTCATACATGTTGAGCGCCGTCTCGTAACCATGACGCTTCGGCGAGATGATCACGGTGCCGACGAAGCCGGTGGCGGTCGGCTTCTTGAACTCGTTGATCGCGGAATCCGCGCCACCAATGCCAACGCCGATCACGCTGTCAGCGGGGATGCCGACGCTTTCGGAAGCACGCACTGCGCCGAGCACCGCCTCGTCGTTGAGACCGAAGGAGACCCACTTCTTGATGTCGGCATGCGCGTTGAGTACGACAGTCGCCGCATTGAGGGCAGCTTCCGTGTCGGTCTTGGCCTGCGGGGCGTCAAAAATGTTCTCGGCTGTGAAGCCGTTTGCCTTCAGCACCGAGATGGCGCCTTCGACGCGGTCAACCGCGGTCGGCAGTTGGTCATACGAGACGCGGATTGCGCCGACCTCGTCCGCCTTCCAGCCGCGCGCCTTCATTTCGTCGACGATCGCCTGGCCGACGGCTTCGCCGATCTTGGTGGCCGAAATGCCCATATGCGGCACGTCTTCCAGCGCCTTGCCGTCGGCGC
>NZ_RZTC01000004.1:125647-141054 GCF_004023165.1 Mesorhizobium sp. M7A.F.Ca.MR.176.00.0.0
TCGGCGCCGACCAGACGGTCGTCGACAGTCATCAGCTTGAGATTGTTGGCGGCGGCCTTGGCGACGATGCCGGGGCCAAGCTTCACGTCCGGTGTGCAGACGATGAAGCCCTGAGCGCCCTGGGCGCCGAGATTGTCGATCGCCGACATCAGCTTCTCACCGTCCTCGGCGCCGATCTTGACCAGGGTAAAGCCCTTCTCCTTGGCGGCCTGGTCGGCGAACTTCCATTCGTCCTGGAACCACGGCTCCTCGGGCTGTTTGACGATGAAACCGATCTTGGTGTCCTGAGCATATGCAGCGATGGTCGTGACGGACAGCACGGCAAGCGCGCCCGCGACGAGCGCGGTCTTCAAAAGTCGCATGATTACCTCCCAGCGATAGACCGGGCGCTCAGCCCGGATGCCGGAGTCTCTAATCGCTTTTATTATACTCGTCAATTGATCTGGTATGATAATTAATGTACATGCTCTGACCAGCGATCGCTGGCGCAATTGATCCGCATCCGTTAAGGGCGGACCGGCTGTGCGAAACCAGCGGTTCGCCGCCTTGGAGGAGGGCTGAGGTGACCGAGATTCTGAAAAAAGCCCCGGGAGATACGACCACTCGCCGCCCGCGCGTGATGCCGGATGTGACCAAGGCGATAGCCTCTGACATCTTCTCCGGGCGCTATCCGGCCGGCTCCTCCTTGCCGACCGAAAACGAGCTCGGCGTCGAGTATGGCGTCAGCCGCACCGTGATCCGCGAAGCCCTGAAGGTGCTGGCCGCCAAAGGGCTGGTGCTGTCGCGGCCACGCATCGGCACGATCGTCTGCAACGAGGACGACTGGAACATCATCGACCCGCAGGTGCTCGCCTGGCACGCGCCGCACGCGCTGGACGACAAGCTCTTCGATGCCATCCTCGAAACGCGCCGCGCCATCGAACCGCTGGTCGCAGAACTCGCCGCCACCCGCGCGACGCTGCAGGAAATCGCCGATCTCGAAGCGGCATGGCGAGGCATGGCCGGCGCCGGCGAGGACCTCGCCGCCTTCTCGCGCAGCGACATCGCTTTCCACCAGATCGTCTATGCCGCGAGCCACAACCCGATCTTTCGCCAGATCGGCAATCTCATCGACACCGGGCTGAAATTCTCGCTCGAGGCGACGGCGGTGATTTCGCTCGACCGGCGCATGGAGGCCGTGGCGGCGCACCGGGAGGTGGTCGAGGCGCTGCGCATGCGCGACGCCGAGGCGGCGCGTGGGGCCGCAAACAAGATCCTCGACCTTGCGGCGCGCGACCTCGTCAGCGCCAAGAAACTCAAGAGCAACTGAGACTGCGCATGAAAATCATCTCGCTCACCACCTACATCGTTCCGCCGCGCTGGCTGTTCCTGAAAATCGAGACCGATGCCGGCGTCACCGGCTGGGGCGAGCCGGTCGTCGAGGGCCGGGCACTGACCGTCGAGGCAGCGGTCAAGGAGCTTGGCGATTACCTCATCGGCAAGGATCCCCGCCTGATCGAGGACCACTGGACGGTGATGCACCGCGGCGGCTTCTACCGTGGCGGGCCGATCCTGATGAGCGCCATTGCGGGCATCGACCAGGCACTGTGGGATATCAAGGGCAAGGCGCTCGGCGTGCCTGTGCATGAATTGCTCGGCGGCAAGCTGCGCGACACGATCAAGGTCTATTCCTGGATCGGCGGGGACCGGCCGGCAGAAGTCGCGGCGGGTGCCCGGGAAATGGTTGCGCGCGGTTTCCTGGCGTTGAAGATGAACGGTACCGAGGAGTTGCAGATCGTCGACAGCCACGACAAGATCGATGCCGCTGTCGAACGCGTCGCCATGGTGCGCGAGGCGGTCGGACCCAACATCGGCATCGCCGTCGATTTTCATGGGCGCGTCCACCGGCCGATGGCGCGTGCCCTGGTCAAAGAACTGGAGCCTTACAGGCTGATGTTCATCGAGGAGCCGGTGCTCAGCGAAAACCGCGAGGCGCTGAAGGAGATCGCCGCGCTTGGCTCGACGCCGATTGCGCTCGGTGAGCGGCTCTACAGCCGCTGGGACTTCAAGTCGGTGTTCGAGGAAGGTGTCGTCGATATCATCCAGCCAGACCTGTCGCATGCCGGCGGCATCACCGAATGCCGCAAGATCGCGGCGATGGCGGAAGCCTATGACGTGGCGGTGGCGCCGCATTGCCCTCTCGGGCCGATCGCGCTTGCTGCGTGCCTGCAGCTCGACGCGGTCAGCTACAACTGCTTCATCCAGGAGCAGAGCCTCGGCATCCACTACAATGCCGCCAACGACCTGCTCGACTATGCCGCCAACAAGGATGTCTTCCGCTACGAGGATGGTTATGTCGCCATTCCCGACGGACCGGGCCTGGGTGTCGAGATCGACGAGGACTATGTCAAGGAACGCGCCAAGGAAGGCCACCGCTGGCGCAATCCGGTCTGGCGCCACAAGGACGGCTCCTTCGCCGAGTGGTGATCGGGCTGCCTTTCAGTCTCTAAGCGCTCCATGAACAATGAGGACTTTGTCCGGCGAGCGATCGCTCTCGAGAAATGGCTCGTTCGTTCCGTTGATGGAGGCGCTTTCAGCGGCGTTGCCTGAACTGGCCATCAAGCGCGATGGCCGCAGTGCGGCACATTCATCGGCTGCGAATTGCAGAGGGACTGTTTGGTGGAGCCAATCGGGATCGAACCGACGACCTCTTGAATGCCATTCAAGCGCTCTCCCAACTGAGCTATGGCCCCACTTCCGGCAGTCAACCGGCGCCGTTTCCGGCGAAGAGATCCGGCGCGGGTTGGAGACCGCGCCGTTAGTGCAGGCGGCTTCTAACCCCGCCCTTCTCAGATATCAAGCCTTCGAGAGCCGCTTTTTCTTCACAGGCCTCGAAAGCCCGCAAACGCCCGCTTTCAAGGCCGATCAGACCTCGTCGTCGTCGTCGCCGACGCCGATCATGTCGGCGACATCGTCGTCTTCTTCCTCTTCGTCGGCAAGGAAGGTGTCATCTTCGTCGTCGCCGAGATCGACGTCGTCCTCGTCGTCGCCAAGATCAGGCAGGTCGTCGCCCTTGACGTCCTCATCAGCCTCTTCGAGCGAGACGACCTCAACGCCTTCTTCTTCCTCGGCGTCCACTTCCTTCTCGGCCACTTCCTCTTCCTCCTCGAGAGCGGCAATTTTGCCTTCCTCGAAATAGGAACGCGGATAGGTCTTGCCAGTGTATGGCGAGACGATCGGGTCCTTGTTCAGGTCGTAGAATTTTCGGCCCGTCTCCGGGTCGATACGTTTTGTGCCAAGTTCGGTTTTTGCCACGGCAAGCCTCGTCAATAAAAGAGTGGTCCCCTTAACCACAGTTTGCAGCGCTGTCAAAGCGAAAAGCCGGCGTCACAAAACCATGCATTGAAAGGCCTCGCGTCAGTGACGACCATGGGGGATGACCATTTCGGCCCGCCGTGATACGAGACCGCCGCAACAAATGAAAAGCGCCGGCCTGCCGGCATTCCGTCCAGGGAAATTCCATGTCTCACGCCGCCGCCCCCAAGCCGGCCACCGCCCGCCAATCCCCAGCCCTTTCCGGCATCGCGCGCGTGCCGGGCGACAAGTCGATCTCGCACCGTTCCTTCATGTTCGGCGGCCTCGCCTCCGGGGAGACTCGCATCACCGGCCTGCTCGAAGGCGAGGACGTGATGCGCACGGGTGCGGCCATGAAGGCAATGGGCGCACATATCGAGAAGAACGGCGACGAGTGGGTGATCCGCGGCACCGGCAACGGCGCACTGTTGCAGCCGGAAGGCCCGCTCGACTTCGGCAATGCCGGCACCGGCTCGCGGCTGACCATGGGCCTTGTCGGCACCTATGACATGGAGACGACCTTCATCGGCGACGCCTCGCTGTCGGGCCGGCCGATGGGCCGCGTGCTGGAACCCTTGCGCCAGATGGGCGTGCAGGTGCTGAAGGCGACGCCAGGCGACCGCATGCCGATCACGCTGCATGGACCGAAGCACGCCGCCCCGATCACCTACCGCGTGCCGATGGCCTCGGCGCAGGTGAAATCGGCGGTGCTGCTGGCCGGGCTGAACACGCCGGGCATCACCACGGTGATCGAGCCTGTCATGACGCGCGACCACACCGAAAAGATGCTGAAGGGTTTTGGCGCCAATCTGTCGGTCGAAACCGACGAGCGCGGCGTGCGCCACATCTTCATCGAAGGCCAGGGCAGGCTGACCGGCCAGACCATCGCCGTGCCGGGCGACCCGTCCTCGGCCGGTTTCCCGCTGGTGGCCGCACTGATCGTGCCGGGTTCGGACATCACAATAGAAAACGTGCTGATGAACCCGACCCGCACCGGCCTGCTTTTGACGCTGCAGGAGATGGGCGGCAGCATCGAAATCCTCAACCCGCGCAATGCCGGCGGCGAGGATGTCGCCGACCTGCGCGTGCGTTATTCCGAACTGAAAGGCGTCATCGTGCCGCCCGAGCGGGCGCCGTCCATGATCGATGAGTACCCTGTGCTCGCGGTCGCTGCCAGCTTTGCCGAGGGGGAAACGCTGATGCAAGGGCTGGAAGAGCTGCGGGTGAAAGAGTCCGACCGGCTGTCGGCCGTCGCCAACGGGCTGAAGCTCAACGGCGTCGATTGCACCGAGGGCGAGGCTTCGCTCGCCGTGCGCGGCAAACCGGGCGGCAAGGGCCTTGGCGGCCATCCCAACGGCCAGGACACCACCGTGCAGACTCACCTCGACCACCGCATCGCCATGAGCTTTCTGGTGATGGGGCTGGCGACGGAAAAGCCGGTGACCATCGACGATCAGGCGATGATCGCGACGAGTTTTCCGGAATTCATGGGGCTGATGAAGGCGCTGGGCGCGGAGATTGGATAGCAAATGTTGCACGACTGGCCAATCCTAGGAGCTTGCCTAGGAGCGGCGTTGGTCCCTTATCTAATTGAGCGTTTTGTTTTCAAAAACCGCGTAGGCATTTTTGCCTTTCTTTTTTGGATTTTGTTACTTCAATTTCTGATGATGTATCTGTCGGTTTACGCAGCCACCCTCCTGGAAAACAACAAATGGGTTTTCCTTGCGGTGCTGATCAAAGGGTTCGGTGCAATGGCTTTTGTAACAATTGGCGTCGTACCGTTTATAGCGCTGCCGCTGTCGGTTCTGATTGCCGCGGCGGTGTTGGCATTTCGATTTTTCAGACCAGCCAAATGAGCTCGACCTTCACCATCGCCATCGACGGCCCCGCCGGCGCCGGCAAAGGCACCCTCGCCCGGCGGTTGGCTGACCATTACCGGCTAAACCTGCTCGACACCGGTCTCACCTATCGCGCCGTCGCCTATGCGCTGATCCAGCACGCGCTGCCGCTCGGCAATGTCTCGGCCGCCGAAACCGCGGCGCGCCAGGTCGATCTGGCAAGGCTCGACCGGACGGTCTTGTCGGCGCATGCGGTCGGCGAGGCCGCCTCGAAGGTCGCGGTGTACCCCACGGTGCGGCGCATCCTCGTCGAGAAACAACGCGACTTCGCCAAGACGCCGCCCGGGGCCGTGCTCGACGGCCGTGACATCGGCACCGTCGTCTGCCCCGACGCCGACATCAAACTCTATGTGACGGCCAGCGCCGAGGTGCGGGCACAGCGCCGGCTGGCCGAGATCGAGAGCATCGGCGGGACCGCTGATTTCACCGAGATCCTCGCCGATATCGTGCGCCGCGACGAGCGCGACATGGGTCGAGCGGACTCACCGTTGAAGCCGGCGGTCGACGCGCACTTGCTTGATACCAGCGAAATGGCTATAGAAGCCGCGTTTCTTGCAGCCATGGCGATCATAGACGACGTGCTGGCCAAGAGAGACAAGGCCTGATCCGGGTTTTCCCTCGTATTTCCGTTGTCGGAGGCGAAGAAAATACCCATATCGGGCGCGAACCAGCCTGCCAGCATTCTTCATGCGCCGGAATTGCCGCTTAAAGAGCGGCCCAGGGTTTTTGTAGCCCGGAACGCCGGCAGGCCAACGCAACGCTAACCTACGGCGCCCGTCCCGCTTCTAGATGCGGGGCACTCCAGGAGAAACAATGTCAGCTGCAAATCCCACTCGCGATGATTTCGCGAGCCTGCTCGAAGAATCATTTACCACAGGCCATTCCGGCGAAGGTCAGGTCGTCAAGGGTACGATCACCGCGATCGAAAAGGACATGGCCATCATCGACGTCGGCCTCAAGGTCGAAGGCCGCGTGCCGCTGAAGGAATTCGGCGTCAAGGGCAAGGACACCACCCTCAAGGTCGGTGACACCGTCGAAGTCTATGTCGAGCGCATCGAGAACGCGCTTGGCGAAGCGATGCTTTCCCGTGAGAAGGCCCGCCGCGAAGAGAGCTGGGTCCGTCTCGAAGAGAAGTTCACCAAGGGTGAGCGCGTCGAAGGCGTCATCTTCAACCAGGTCAAGGGCGGCTTCACTGTCGACCTCGACGGCGCCGTGGCCTTCCTGCCGCGCAGCCAGGTCGATATCCGCCCGATCCGCGACGTCTCCCCGCTGATGCACAACCCGCAGCCCTTCGAGATCCTCAAGATGGATCGTCGCCGCGGCAACATCGTGGTGTCGCGCCGTACCGTGCTCGAAGAGAGCCGCGCCGAACAGCGTTCGGAAATCGTGCAGAACCTCGAAGAAGGCCAGGTTGTCGAAGGCGTCGTCAAGAACATCACCGACTATGGTGCGTTCGTCGACCTCGGCGGCATCGACGGCCTGCTGCACGTCACCGACATGGCATGGCGCCGCGTCAACCATCCGACCGAAATCCTCAACATCGGTCAGACGGTCAAGGTGCAGATCATCCGCATCAACCAGGAAACCCACCGCATCTCGCTCGGCATGAAGCAGCTCGAGAGCGATCCGTGGTCCGAGATCGGCACCAAGTTCCCGATCGGCAAGAAGATCAAGGGCACCGTCACCAACATCACCGACTACGGCGCATTCGTCGAGCTGGAGCCGGGCATCGAGGGTCTCATCCACGTTTCGGAAATGTCGTGGACGAAGAAGAACGTGCATCCCGGCAAGATCCTGTCGACGACCCAGGAAGTCGACGTGGTGGTGCTCGAGGTCGATCCGGCCAAGCGCCGCATCTCGCTCGGCCTCAAGCAGACGCTCGAGAATCCGTGGCAGGCTTTCGCCTCGAGCCATCCGGTCGGCAGCCAGGTCGAGGGCGAGGTCAAGAACAAGACCGAGTTCGGCCTGTTCATCGGCCTCGAAGGCGACGTGGACGGCATGGTGCACCTTTCCGACCTCGACTGGACCCGTCCGGGCGAGCAGGTCATCGAAGAGTACAATCGCGGCGACATGGTCAAGGCGCAGGTGCTCGATGTCGACATCGACAAGGAGCGCATCTCGCTCGGCATCAAGCAGCTGGCCAAGGATACGGTCGGCGAAGCGGCGACTTCAGGCGAACTGCGCAAGAACGCGGTCGTCACCTGCGAAGTCATCGGCGTCAAGGATGGCGGTCTGGAAGTGCGGCTGGTCGACAGCGGCATCGAGACCTTCATCAAGCGCTCCGATCTGAGCCGTGACCGCGACGAGCAGCGCCCCGAGCGCTTCACCGTCGGCCAGAAGGTCGATGCCCGCGTCATCGCCTTCGACAAGAAGACCCGCAAGCTGCAGGTCTCGATCAAGGCGCTGGAAATCGCCGAAGAGAAGGAAGCGGTCGCTCAGTACGGCTCGACCGACTCCGGCGCTTCGCTGGGCGACATCCTGGGTGCCGCGCTGAAGAAGCAGGGCAGCTAAGCATTAGCTGTTGCCGCGCCTTGCGCGCGGCCTCAACAAAAACCCCGCCGGAGCGATCCGGCGGGGTTTTTCTTTGACCGAGATAAAGGTTGGAAGGTTACGCCCTACCGTAAAGCGGCACCAGCGTACCGCTCATCGCCAGATTGGCCGGCGATGCCAGGTAGGCGATGGCTTCGGCGGCGGCTTCGAGGCTGACCCATCTGGTGACATCGGCATCCGGCATGTCGGCGCGGTTTGCCGGCGTATCGAGTGTCGACGGCGCCACGGCATTGACCAGGATGCCCCTGTGCTTCAGCTCTTCGGCCATCGCCACCGTCATCGCGGCAACCGCCGCCTTGCTGGCGGCGTAAGCGACCATGCCAGCGCCGCGCCGCGGATCGAGCCCGGCGCGCGCCGTGACGTTGACGATGCGGCCCGCCGTGTCCGACGACAGCATTGAGCGGATCGCGGCGCGGCAGCACAGGAAGGCGGTGCGTGCATTGGTGTCCATCATCTCGGCAAAGGACGCCGACTCGATCTTTTCCACCGGTGCGGCGGTGAAGCCGCCGGCCAGGTGGATTGAGCCCCACAGGCCTGGAACCTGACTGTAGAACGCCTCGACCTTGGCGGGGTCCGAGAGATCGACATTGTGCACCAACTGGACACGGTCATGCGCGGCGAAGGGAAAATGCGCTGGTGCGGCGGCATGGGCGTTGGGCACATGGCAGATCGCGCCGTCACTCAGCAGTTTGCCGACAACCGCACCGCCGAGCGCACCGGTTCCACCGGTCACGACGATATGCTTGCCTTCAAGTGTTTCCGTCATCTTGGACGCTCCTGTCATTTTTTTATCGTTAGGTCGTTTCTGTGCCGCCGACGCGAAGCGTCGCGCCTTTTGCCCCGTCACTCAATTGACATCTCGACATGGCAGTTGTCGCGTCTTTGCATGCGTCCGCCCACCGGCCGGCCGTGGTTCAAGGCGGCGAGACGGGAAATACGTAGCACTGTCCTTCAGTCAACCGTGATTTCGATGACGCGCGGCAGTCCGGTGGCCCGGGCGCGCTTCAACGCGTCCGCGAGAGCGTCGATGTCGGCAAGCCGTTCGGCGCCGATGCCATAGGCCTCGGCCAGCTTGCAGAAATCCGGCGGCGCCGGCGATACGCCGACCGGCTCGACACCGACATCAAGCATCGAGGTTTCGATCTCGCGGTAGCCTCTGTTATTCCAGACGACGAAGATGACCGGCGCCCGCGCATCGAGCGCGGCGCCCAACTCCGGCAACGTGAACTGGAAGCCGCCGTCGCCGGTCAGGCAGACAACCGGCGCATCGGGTATCGCAAGCGCCGCGCCAATCGCCGCCGGCGGGCCATAACCGAGCGCGCCGAAGCCGGTGGCGGCATTGAACCAGCCGCCTGGGCGGTCGTGGTCGTAATAGAGGTTGGCCGCATAGATCGGCTGCGTCGAATCGCCGACGATGAGCGCGCCCGGCAAGGCGTCGCGGATCATCTCGACGGCGCGCACCTGTGCCTGCAGTGTTGGATTGAGTTCGGCAAAGGCTGCTTCCCGGGCGGCGGCGGCGCGTGTCGGCCCACCCTCGCTTGCCCGGATATGGCCCGTCTGCAGAAGCAGCCCTTCGAGCGCCTCGGCGCAATCGGCCTGGATCGAAACGGTTGCCGGGCGGCGGGCAAGCTGGTCGGCGCCGATATCGATACGGATCAGATTGGCGGGCAGGACAAAGCCGCCATCGCTATAGCCGTCATAGTCGGTCGGGCCGAATTCGGTGCCGGCGGCAATGACCAGGTCGGCGTCGGCCATCAGCGCCCGCACTGTCTTCAGGCTGGGACTGGCCGGCACGCAAAGCGGATGACCATGCAGCAGGCCGCGCGCATTGGTGGTCTGGACGACCGGCGCTCCCAGCCGCTCGGCCAGACGCCGCAGTGGCGCTTCGGCGCGTTTGGCGCCGCCGCCGACCAGGATCAGCGGGCGGTGCGCAGCACCGATGAGTTTGGCCGCGCTGGCAATTGCGGCACCTTCCGGCGCGGGTGGGGTCACATTGCTCAGCATGGCAGCGATGCCATCCGCCGACTTGACCATGACGTCGGTCGGGATCTCGATATGCACCGGGCCGGGCCGCGCCGATGAAAACAGGGCAAAGGCCTGCGCCAGGGCACCGGGCAATTCGCCGGCCTCGGTAACGCGCTGCGAAAACAGCGCCACCTTCTCCATCATGCCGCGCTGGTCCGGCAATTCATGCAGATGGCCCAGCCCCTTGCCCAGCGTCGGCGTGGCGTTGACGCCTGATATGACCAGCATCGGTACCGAATCGGCGCGTGCCTGCCCCATGGCGGTGATGGTGTTGGTGAGCCCCGGTCCGGTGATGACAAAGGCGACGCCCGGCTTGCCGCTGGCGCGCGCATAGCCATCGGCCATGAAGCCGGCGCCCTGTTCGTGACGCGGCGTGACGTGGCGGATATTCGAGCGCGCCAGCCCGCGGTAGAGCTCGACCGTGTGGACGCCCGGAATCCCGAACACCGTGTCGACGCCATGCGCTTCAAGCAGCGAGATGAGGGCTTCGCCGAGTGTCGTCATTGGTTTTCCTCCCCGTCCGGCGCGAGGCCTAGTTCGGCCTCGACAGTCTTGATGCCGATCGCCGCCAATTCGCCGGCCGAGAACATCTCGCCGGCCAGGCAGCCTTCGATCCAGAGTCCGTCGATGATCGCATTAATCGCGATGGCATGGTGGCGCAATTGGCTTGCGTCCGGATTGCGCCGTTCGGCGGCGAGCACCTCAGCCACAACCGCCTCCACCTCATTGCGAAAACCAAGGTAGCCTTCGCGGTGGGCGTGGGCCAAGGTCGGATCCGCTCTGGCGCGGCCGATGAAGGTTGCCCAGAGCGAAAACACCCGCGCATCGATGATCGGCGCATTGAGGTTGGCGGTGACGAAAGCCGCAAGGCGCTGGCGAGGCGAGGCATTCTCCATGACCAAAGCCGCTTTCGCCTGCTCGGTCATGCGGCCCATCAGCGCTGCATAGGCTTCCTGCAGCAATTCTTCCTTGCCGGGAAAATAGTGCCGGATCAGCCCAGCGGTGACGCCGGCACGCAATGCGATGGTGCGCAAGGTGGCGCCCTGCAGGCCATGTTCCGCCACGCTGTCCAGAGTGGCCTCGATCAGATCCTGCCGCCGCCGCTCCTCGCCCTCGCGACGGAACCTGCGGCGGGATGGCATATTCATTGGCGCAGGATCGGTCGCGTCAGGCATGTCGGCCCGCCCTCGCAGGCGATGCAGAGCGCATCCGCCTCGAAGATTTCGACCGTGCAGCCGGCGGCTTCCATCGCGGCTTTGGTCTTTGGAAAGCCTGCAACGGCAATGACCTTGTGTGGGCTGGTCGGCAGCACGTTCAGGCTAAGGCCGTTGGAAGCCGCGAACTCTTCGGCGTCGCCTTCGACCAGCCGGATGTTACGCGCCTTCAGCATCTGATAGAACGGGGCCGGCAAAAGCGGTGAATAGACCAGTGCGAGGTCGTCGGCCAGCGGGCTGATCACCGACATCAGATGCAGGCACGCCTCTTCGCCTTGCCACAGCGGCAGATCAAAGCCGTAGACGGAAACGCCCAGCGGCGTCAGCAGGTTGGAAACCTGCTGGATGCCTTCCTGGTTGGAGCGGACACCGCGCCCGATCACCAGCGTGCGGGCATCGAGCCATACACAATCACCGCCTTCGACCTGGCCAGGAACCTCGACGCGGCCCAGGATTGGAATACCCAGCCTTCGGTAGGTTTCCTCATGCAGCGAGGGCTCCCTGGCGCGCAACGGCTTGCCCATGGACAGGATCAGCGCGCCGCGATCGGTCATCAGCGACGGGTCGTGCGTGAATACCGAATCCGAAAGTCCATCCGCCGTGTCCTCGATCCATTCGATTTCGGCACCGGAAGCCGCCACCAGTTCAGCAAGGAGCGCGTGCTGCGATGCCGCTTTCGCCGGATTGAAACCCGGGCCATAGTGCCAAGCAGCCCTGTCGGCATTGCGCATGGCGTTGGCCGCCGACCGCATCAGCACGCGGCGCAGCGGCGCCGCCATGGACTGTGATCCGAAAGCGCTCATCGAAGTCCTTTTTCGCTGAAAAAAATCGAGAAAATTTCATGGAAGGCTATTTATACACTTGCACAACAAGCTCGCAAGTGCCGTAATAAGCAGGATTGACGGGCTCGCGCCGTTGGGTCCATGCTGAAGTCTGGAGCGGGGCAGTACAGCGTATATGTTGATTAGCCGGATAGACGTTCGACGAACCGCCACCGACCCTGTAGAGGTCACCCAGTGAGCGTGTTGGAAGCTGCCACAGTCCAATCCGGCAAGGCGCATGACGGCGCCGCCGAAGCCATCCACGTCGAAAACCTGCACAAGAAGTTCGGTGAGCTGCATGTGCTGAAGGGCGTCTCGCTGTCGGCGCGCGACGGCGAGGTCATCGCAATCATCGGCGGCTCGGGCTCCGGCAAATCCACCCTGCTGCGCTGCATCAACTGCCTGGAAAACCCGACCAGCGGCATCATTCGCGTCAATGGCGAGGAGATCAAGCTCAAGGCCGACAGCCATGGGCATACGGTTCCGGCCGACCGCAAGCAGATCGAGCGCATCCGCTCCAAGCTCGGCATGGTGTTCCAGAACTTCAACCTTTGGAGCCACATGACGCTGATCGAAAACGTCATCGAAGTTCCCGTACATGTGCTTGGCGTCAAGCGCGATGTGGCGATCGGCGAGGCCGAGAAACTGCTCGCCCGTGTCGGTCTGGCCGAAAAGCGCGACGTCTATCCGGCCTATCTGTCGGGCGGCCAGCAGCAGCGCGCGGCGATCGCCCGTGCGCTGGCCATCAATCCGCGCGTCATGCTGTTCGACGAGCCCACCTCCGCACTCGATCCCGAGCTGGTCGGTGAGGTGTTGAAGGTGATCGGCGACCTGGCGCGCGAAGGCCGCACCATGGTGCTGGTCACCCACGAGATGAAGTTCGCCCGCGAGGTCGCGACGCATGTCGTCTATCTCTACAATGGATTGGTCGAGGAAGAAGGCCCGCCCGAGCAGATCTTCGGCGCGCCCAGATCCGAAAGGCTGAAGCAGTTCATCCGCAACATCGGCTAGGACAGGCCGGGACGGAAGAAAACCGGGAACCAACAACAAACTGGGAGTCATGAAATGAAGACCGTTCTGAAGACATTCGCCGCAGCGCTGCTGCTCGGCGTCGCAGCCATGGGCGTAGCCAAGGCCGATCCGGTCAAGATCGGCGTCGCAGCCGAGCCTTATCCGCCCTTCACCTCGCCCGATGCTTCGGGCAAGTGGGTTGGCTGGGAGATCGACTTCATCGATGCCGTCTGCGCCGAGGAGAAGCTCGATTGCGTCATTACTCCGGTCGCCTGGGACGGCATCATCCCGGCACTGACGACCAAGAAGATCGACCTCATCGTCTCCTCGATGTCGATCACCGCCGAGCGCGCGAAGACGATCGATTTCTCGGACAAGTACTATAACACGCCGACCGCGATCATCGGCCCCAAGGACCAGAAATTCGGCTCCGCCCCGGACGACCTCAAGGGTAAGATCGTCGGCGTGCAGGTTTCGACGGTGCACGCTGTCTACGCCAAGAAACATTTTGGCAGCACAGCCTCCGAGATCAAGGAATACCAGACCCAGGACGAAGCCAACAACGATCTTGCCGCCGGCCGCCTCGATGCGGTTCAGGCCGATTCCATCGCGCTTGGCGAGTTCCTGAAATCCGACCAGGGCAAGGCCTGCTGCGACCTGAAGGGCATGGTCGCTCCCGATGACGAAGTGCTCGGACCGGGCGTCGGCGCCGGCGTGCGCAAGGAAGACACCGAACTGAAGGGCAAGATCAACGCCGGCATCAAGGCGATCCGCGCCAACGGCAAATATGACGAGATCTCGAAGAAATACTTCGATTTCGACATTTACGGCGGCGGCGGCGCGCAGTCGAACTGACGATCCTCGCATGAGCCGTGGGGCATGGCGTCAGCGCCATGCCCCACCTGCCCGATCTTTCCCAGGCATGTTTGCCGCCGACACAGCCGTCGGCGGTTGGCCAGCACTTCGGGGGCGACGCTGATCGACGCACTTCTTTCGGCCTCCGCGGCCGGCATCACCGAGCTTCTCTCGCCCTACCCGCCAGGCTGGGGCGGGACGCTTCTGGTCGGGCTGCTGCACTCGATCGAGATCGCGCTGGGCGCCACGTGCCTCGGCCTTCTGATCGGCACCGGCGGCGCCTACGGCAAGCTTTATGGCGGGCCGGTGGTGCGCGATCTCCTGGCGGTCTACACCACCATCGTGCGCGCCGTGCCCGAACTGGTGCTGATCCTGCTGCTCTATTACGCCGGAACCGACCTGATCAATCAGGCGCTGACGGCCATTGGCTATCAGCGCGTCGATGTGAGCGGCCTTGCCGCCGGCATCGCCGTGCTCGGCTTCGTCCAGGGCGCCTATTCGACAGAGGTGATACGCGGCGCGATCCTGGCCATTCCGCAGGGCCAGATCGAGGCCGCCCGCGCCTATGGAATGTCTCCGGGCCTGCTGTTGCGGCGCATCACCTTGCCGTCAATGCTGCCCTTCGCCATACCGGGCCTCGCCAATCTCTGGCTGATCGCCACCAAGGATACCGCGCTATTGGCGGTCGTCGGCTTCTACGAACTGGCGCTGGCGACGCGGCAGGCGGCGGGTGTCACCAAAGCCTATTTCACCTTCTTTTTCGCGGCGGGCGTGCTCTATCTGCTTTTGTCGCTGTTCTCCAACCTCGTCATCGGCCGGGTCGAGACCTGGTCGCGGCGCGGCATGCCTTCGCTCAAGGAGGCGCGCTGATGGCCAACGAGGCTGCCATCATCAACGTCGTCGCGCGAACATCGCTGTGGCTGCAGCCGCACCGCATCGTGCTGATCCTGATCGCACTGGGCCTTGTTTTGTCGGCTGCCTTTTTCATGCGCTGGGACTGGCTGCCGCAATATTATGAAATGGGCTTGATCGGCATCTGGCGGTCGCTGTGGATCCTGGCCGTCACCTGCGTGCTGGGCTTTCTGCTCGCCGTGCCGCTCGGGCTGGCGCAAGCCGCCGGCTCATTCTGGTTCGCCGCGCCTGCCAAGGTGTTCTGCACGGTGATCCGGGGCACGCCGCTGCTGATCCAGCTCTGGCTGCTCTATTACGGCCTGGGTTCGCTGTTCCCGCAATATCCGTGGATCCGCGAATCCTGGATGTGGCCATATCTCAGGCAAGCCTGGCCCTATGGCGTGCTGGCGTTGACCCTGTCTTTCGCCGGCTATGAGGGCGAGGTGATGCGTGGCGCCTTTGCCGGTGTGCCCAAGGGACAACTGGAGGCGGCGCGTGCCTTCGGCATGAGCCGCTGGAAGGCATTCCGGCGGATCTGGCTGCCGCAGGCCATCTACCGGGCGCTGCCGACGCTGACCGGCGAGACCGTGCTGCAGTTGAAATCGACGCCGCTGGTGGCAACGATCAGTGTCATCGACATCTTCGCCGTTTCGTCCAAGGTGCGGCAGGACACCTACCTCACCTATGAGCCCCTGCTGCTGCTGGCGCTGATCTACATGACGATCACCGGTATTCTGGTCTTCGCCTTCAGCAGGATAGAGGCCAGGATCCCCAACAAGATTGGCTAGAGGGGAGTAGGGGAGTAGGGG
>NZ_RZTC01000051.1:0-15516 GCF_004023165.1 Mesorhizobium sp. M7A.F.Ca.MR.176.00.0.0
CATGAAGACGCTCGCCGAGCGGCTCAAATTCTCGACCGCCGAAGCGGATCGCCTGCGCCACTGGGCGCTTGCCACCGCCGTCGAACCGAAGACGACCGAGGGCGAACTGGCGAAAAGGCTCTATCGCGGCGACCGGCAGGGGTTTGTCGACCGGCTGCGGCTGTCGCTTGCGGCAGCCAGGGTGCGCGCCGTCGAGGACAATGAGGCACTCCTCGAAGCCGGTGGCTTTTCGCGCCTGCTTGCCTTCGCCGTCAAATGGGAAAAGCCGTTGTTTCCGCTGAAAGGTGCCGATCTCACGGCGCTCGGCGCGACTCCAGGACCGAAACTCGGCGAAATCCTCAGGAATCTCGAGGCGGAATGGGTCGAAGCCGGGTTTGCCCCTGATCGCGACGCGCTCCTCAAGCGCGCCGCCGAAGCCTTGAAGGCCGGGTAGATCAGGCTGCGTCGCGGGTCTTTTCGATGCGCGAGCGGATCGCCTCGATCATCGTCTCGCGGATCACCGTTTCGCCATGCGTCTCGCGCATGTGCTCGACGGCACGGCGCATGACCTCGGCCTCCTCGTCGGCACGCGTGTGCCAGTCACAGCCGGGCACGAGCGACCCGCAGTGAAATTCCTTCATGAGATTTCTCCTTTTCCTCCGTGAAGCCTGGTCGAGGCTCCGGTACTTTTTTTGGCTCATGGTCCAGTTCCAGGGTTTAATCCGCGGACCGCGAGCGGGTGAGAAGCATAACACAGATGGGGCGGCATTGGTTGCGGTCAACGGCAAACAGGCGGAGCAGCGCTGCTCCGCCCTCTTAACACTATCCCGAAACAGGACCGGACATCGTCTCATCCTGCTCTGGCGGGCAAGCCATCATTTTGCGGCCTTGACGGCCTCGGCGACCTTGTTCTTGCCCTTCATATCCCATGAGACACGGACTTTTTCACCGACCTGCAGGCCAGGATCCTTGAAGGTCTTGGGAAGCGTAAAAGACGATCCATCGTCGAGGACCAGACTCATGGCCGTTGCGTCAAAGGTCTTGATCGTTCCGGTGGTGTGCTTGACGGCGGCGAATGCCACCGAACCGGAAGCGAGAAGGGCAGCGGCGGCCGCCGAAACAATGATCTTGCGCATTGCGAAGTACTCCTGGAAGTAGGGCATCCCTCTCAATGAGGTGCCCCGCGTCGTCTGGGCCGTCCGGTCGCGTCGGGTCGCGGCTCGCTTTGTCTGACGCAATTCCGGTCGGAAAGCCGTTTCGCACTTTCCTGGAATTGCGCGCAGGCGAACCGCCGGCGCTTCCCGACCCGGCCCCACAAATAGGCCAGTCTTTTCAACGGCCTATTAGACGAAAAAGAAATTTTTCGCCGCACCGTGTGCCACATTCCATGCCCATTTCGAGCGAATGGGACATCAATGCGACTCACGCCGCGCTCACCATTTTGTTACGGCCAGCGGACCTCGGGCGGCAGGCTGGAGAGAATGGACGCTACATTGCCGCCGGTCTTCAGTCCGAAGATGGTGCCGCGATCGTGAAGCAGATTGAATTCGACATAGCGGCCGCGGCGGATGAGCTGTTCGTCACGGTCGCCATCGGTCCAGTTCTCGTTGAAGTTGGCGCGCACGAGGTGACCGTAGACGACGAGAAAGGAGCGGCCGACATCCTGGACGAAGTTGAAATCGGCATTCCAGCCGCCTTTGTCCTCCCCCGAATGCAGCCAGTCGAAGAAGATGCCGCCGGTGCCGCGCGGCTCGTTGCGGTGCGACAGATAGAAGTACTCGTCGCACCAGGCCTTGAATTTCGGGTAATCGGCGACCGCGGCATTCTTCTCGCAAGCGAATTGCATGGCGCGATGGAAGGCGAGAGTATCAGGGTCGTCCTGGGTGCGGCGGCGATCGAGCACCGGTGTCAGATCGGCGCCGCCGCCGAACCATTGGCGCGATGTTACCACCATGCGCGTGTTCATGTGCACGGCCGGAACGTTGGGATTCCACGGGTGCGCGATCAGCGAAATGCCGGATGCCCAGAAGCGTGGGTCTTCCTCGGCACCGGGCATCTGCTTCCTGAATTCGGGCGAGAACTCGCCATGGACGGTCGAAGTGTGGACGCCGACCTTTTCGAAGACGCGGCCGTGCATCATCGACATGGTGCCGCCGCCGCCGCGCCCCTCGTCACGTTCCCATGGCGTCTTCTCGAAGCGGCCGGGCGACCACGAGGCCAGCGGCCCGCCAAGGTCCTGCTCGATCTGCTCGAAGGTGGCGCAGATGCGTTCGCGCAGGGCCTCGAACCACAGCCGTGCCTTCATCTTCTTTTGTTCGATGTCGGCGGGCAGGCCTGCCGGTATTTCTGGTCGTTCCAAGTGCCGTCTCCGGTTGGGGCGGCGAGTCCCACAAATGACTCGTCTTTTGCCGGCGCGATCCCTAATCTCTTAAGGGCAAGGGTCAAGTCACTTTGGTTTTGCGCATGATCCTTTCCGAAACTCGATACCGATTTCGGGTCATGCGCCAGGTGCAAGGAGTTGTTTCGTGCGCACCCCGGCAAGACCGCCGCTGGATGGCCTGAAGAGAAGGCTTGACCAAAGCCGTGCCGAGCGCGTGCGTATGCCGCGTGACGGTTTCCTGCGCGAGACCTTCGTGCTGCCGCGCTCCGATGCGCGGCTCAAGGCCAAGGAATGGTTCGAGCGCTTTCCCAAGCAGGCCTACTGGACCGAAATCGAAAGCTGGTTCGAGCGGCCGGGCGACCTGATCGAGTTCACCATCAGGCGGTTGCCGGCAGCTGATTGAAGCGCGGCTTGCTCAGCCGGCCACCAGCCGCCTAGCGCCTGTGCCTTCTCTCGCCAGCCGGTCGCCCTTGTTGCGCAGCGGGCATTTGTCGATCGACATGCAGCCGCAGCCGATGCAGTCGGTCAGCCCGTCGCGCAGTTTCTTCAACTGGGCGATCTTGTGATCGAGCCCGTCGCGCCAGGCGGTCGACAAAACGTTCCAGTCATCGCGCGTTGGCGTGCGGCCTTCTGGCAGCGATGCCAGGGCTTCACCGATCTCGGCCAGCGAGATGCCGACCTCCTGCGCCACCTTGATGATCGCCACACGTCGCAGCACGTCGCGGCCGTAGCGGCGCTGGTTGCCCGACGTACGGTGGCTGCGGATCAGGCCGCGGGCCTCGTAGAAATGCAATGCCGATACCGCCACCCCGCTGCGCATGGCGACCTGGCCGACCGTCAATTCCGTTATAGGCGCCATGTCTGATTTTCCGCCCCAATTTTTCCGCTTGACCTCAAGTTAAGTTGAGCTTGTAGCGAAGAAACCTTGGATGTGCAAACGAAGGAGAAGGCGATGTGCGCCTGGATCAAGATGACGGGAGATGGAGTGCCGTTATCCGAGTTGCCGGATGGCTTCGCCCGCCGCCATGGCGATGGAAAGCGCGACGTTGATGCTGCGCGCCGTACCCTGCATCGGGATGGTCAGCCGCGCATCCGCCGCCTGATGGACAGGATCCGGCACGCCTGCGGATTCCCGGCCGAACAGGAGTATGTCGCCTTCGGCGAAGATGAAGCTGGTGTAGGCCGTCGTGGCTTTGGTCGACAGCAGCACCAGCCGGCGCGAACCAGCCTTGCGCCATTCCTCGAAGGCGTGCCAGTCGACATGCCGGGTCAGGGCGGCCATTTCGAGGTAGTCCATGCCGGCGCGCTTGAGCGCTTTGTCGGAGAGCGGAAATCCGGCCGGTTCGATGATGTCGACGCCGAGTCCGAGGCACGCGGCGAAGCGCAGGATTGTTCCGGTGTTGCCGGCAATGTCAGGCTGGTAGAGCGCGATGCGGAGACGACAGTTCATTTCCGCGTCCTTCTAATAAGTGGCGGATCGGCCACAGCGGCCTGGCGGTTTTGGAAATTGCTGGACCTGCGGGTGGCCATTTTCTGCGAAGTCGGGTATACAACCAGCATTGTCAACCCGAACCGATGGAGGGGTAATTCATGATGACCATGCACATCCAGCGCCCCTCTCGTGGGCTTACCTGCCTGCCGGCGGTTTCGGTACGACGATTCTCCTGACTCTCTAAGACTTGATCGCACCGATTCCCGCCGAAACGATTTTTCGGCTCTCGAAGGAATCCTGCGATGTTTTTCAAAAAGTCAAAAGGGCTGAACGCCCCAGCTGAACCTGTCCGGACCGATGCTTGTCATGTCCAGACCGACGCAATGCGTGCCTCCGGCCGAATGCCGGCGGACGATATTGCTTCGCCTTTTTATCTCGATTTTCACACGGAGGACGGACCGATGTTCGATCCCTACAGAATACCTGGCTCGAGGAGCCTGCATATCCACCGACTGCCGACCTGGGCGCTGCTGATCGGCGACACCTATTCGTCGGCGGTTCACGCCGAGGTTCGCCGCCGGCCGCATCGCGGCATGCTGCCGGATGTCGATTTTTCGCGCGCGGTTCCCGATCTGAGCCGGCCTTCGCTGGTGCGCCGGATCATCCGGCTGATCCGGCCGGGCGCGAAAAACCGGGCTGGCGGCACCGTGTCGTCAGGATCGTCTGGCGCAGCTGTCGGCGAAAAGCCCGCGAGCCCCTATATTGCGCGAAGCATGGCCGACGGTCCGGGTGATTCCAGACCGTCGGCCCTTGACGCCATGGGTTCCGGGGATTTCGTACGCTCACGTGCCGCGTAAGCGGCAAACACATTTCACAGGCATAACCTATGTTGTTGTTTAGCTGGTTTGAAAAAAGGCTCGATCCGTTCCCCGCAGCGGAACCGGTCGAGCCGCCCAAGACGCTGGTTGCCTTCTGCCTGCATTATACGCGCGGCGCATGGCCCTATATCCTTTTCGACGCGGTGCTGGTGACGGCCATCGCGATCGCGGAAGTATGGATGTTCGGCTTCCTCGGCCGCATCGTCGACTGGCTGTCGGGACAGAATCGCGAAACCTTCCTGCAGACGGAAGCCTGGAAGCTCGCCGGCATGGCCTTCATCGTGCTGTTCGCGCTGCCGGGCACGGTATGGCTGCATTCGTTTCTCAACCAGCAGACGCTGATGGGCAATTATCCCATGCGCATCCGCTGGCAGGTGCACCGCTATCTGCTCAAGCAGTCGATGAGTTTCTACCAGGACGAGTTCGCCGGCCGCATCGCGACAAAGCTGATGCAGACGGCTCTCGCCGTGCGGGAATGCGTCATCAAGGTGATCGACGTCCTGAACTACGTTATCGTCTATTTCCTCGGCATGCTGCTCATCGTCGGCTCGGCCGACTGGCGGCTGGCCGCGCCGCTCGGCTTCTGGCTGGTCGGCTATATCCTTTTGCTGCGATTTTTCATTCCCCGGCTGGGCAAGGTCGGCGAGGAGCAGGCCAATGCGCGCTCGATCATGACGGGCCGGGTCGTTGACAGCTACTCCAACATCCAGACGGTCAAGCTGTTCAGCCATGCACGCCGCGAAGCGTCATTCGCCAAAGACGGCATGTCCGGCTTTCTCGAAACGGTCTACCGGTCGATGCGGCTGGTGACAGTGCTTTTCGGCTCGCTCTACATACTGAACGCGCTGCTCTTGTTCTCGGTGACCGCGATGGCGCTGTGGCTGTGGCTGGGGCAAGCCGTGACGATCGGCGCGGTCGCCGTGGTCATCGGCCTTGTGCTCAGGATGTGGGGCATGTCGCAATGGATCATGTGGGAAATGTCGGGCCTGTTCGAAAACATCGGCACGGTGCAGGACGGCATCGCCTCGATCTCGCTGCCGCGCCTTGTCGAGGACAGGCCGGACGCGAAGGAGATCAGCGTTTCCAGGGGTGAGATCCGCTTCGAGGACATTCGCTTCCACTACGGCAAGCAGAAGGGTGTGATCGAAGGCTTGTCGCTGGCGGTGAAGCCGGGCGAAAAGGTCGGCATCGTCGGCCGTTCCGGCGCCGGCAAGTCGACGCTGGTCAACCTGTTGCTGCGCTTCTATGACCTCGAAGCCGGCCGGATTCTGATCGATGGCCAGGAGATCGCCGGTGTGAAGCAGGATTCGCTGCGTGCGCAGATCGGCATGGTCACGCAGGACACCTCGCTGCTGCATCGTTCGGTGCGCGAGAACATCCTCTATGGCCGGCCCGATGCCTCGGAAGAGCTGCTTGTCGAGGCGGCGCGGCGCGCCGAGGCGCTGGACTTCATATCAGGGCTTTCGGATGCCGGCGGCCGCAAGGGCTTCGATGCCCATGTCGGCGACCGCGGCGTCAAATTGTCCGGTGGCCAGCGGCAACGCGTCGCCATTGCGCGCGTTATGTTGAAGGACGCACCTATACTTATCCTTGACGAAGCGACCTCGGCGCTTGATTCCGAAGCCGAGGCGGCGATCCAGGAGAATCTCTACAGGCTCATGCAAGGCAAAACCGTCATCGCCATAGCGCACCGGCTCTCGACCATCGCGGCGATGGACAGGCTGGTGGTGATGGACAAGGGTCGTGTCATCGAGGAAGGTTCGCACGAGGAACTCGTCGCCCGCGGCGGGCTCTACGCGCAGCTCTGGCAGCGCCAGTCGGGCGGGTTCCTGCTTGAGGACGGTCCCGCCGACCCCGCCAACGATGCACTTGCAAAGGGGCAAGCCGCAGAATGATGGCCGCCGCATGATGACAGCCGTCTATCGCTGGTTCGAGAACTGGGTCTATCCGTTCAGGGAGCCAGCGAATCTTCGGCCACCGACCAGCGTCGGCGGTTTCCTCTGGCACTATGTCGGCCAGGCGAAGTTCGCCTTCTTCGCCATGCTGGTCATCGGCGGCATCGCGCCGCTGGTCGAGGCCGGCCTGTTCTACTTCGTCGGGCGGCTGGTCGATATTCTCGACCAGCTTCCCGCCGAGCGCAGCTGGCACGCACTGTGGGCCGCCGCCGGCCCTGAACTGGTTTTCATGGCCGTGGTGGTGCTGGTCATCCGCACCGTCGTCGTTGGCCTTTCTGCCCTGGTCGACGAACAGACGATCACACCGGGCTTCTACAATCTGGTGCGCTGGCAGGCGCACCGGCATGTCTCGCGCCAGTCCTACGCCTTCTTCCAGAACGATTTCGCCGGCCGCATCGCGACAAAGGTCTGGCAGGCGGGGCAAGCCACCGGCGACCTGATGGAAAGCTTCATCGAGGTCGTCTGGTTCATGATCGTCTACACGGTGACGACGCTGGCGCTGGTCGCAGGCCTCGATCTCAGGCTGGCGGTGCTGGTGGTGATCTGGATTTCCGCTTTCGCTTGGCTGGCCAAGCTCTACTTGCCGGCAATCCGCAAGCATGCCGAGGAAACCGCCGAGGCCGGCTCGATGATCACCGGTCGCATCGTCGATTCCTATTCCAACGTGCAGACGCTGAAACTGTTCTCGGCCGACGGCGACGACCGCTACATCAGGAACGGTTTCGACATCTACCTCGACGCATTGCGCCCGTTCACCCGCCGGCTGACCGGCGTGCGCATGGCGCTGACGACGCTGTCGGGCATCATGATCACGGCAATCGGCTGCTTTGCCGTCTATCTCTGGGTCGAGGGCTCGATCACCGTCGGCGCGGTCGCCTTCACCCTGTCGCTGGTGCTGCGGCTCAACATGCTGCTCGGCCGGCTGATGATGCAGCTCAACAGCATCTTGCGAAACCTCGGCGTGCTGGAGAACTCCAAGGCGCTGATTTCGCAGCCGCTCGGCCTCACCGACGCGCCCGACGCCAAGGAACTCGTGGTGGCAGGCGGGCGTATCGAGGTGAACAACGTCGAGTTCCATTACGGCAAGGGGTTCGGCGTGCTGAACGGCATCGACCTTGTCGTCAAGCCGGGCGAGAAGGTCGGGCTGGTCGGGCCGTCCGGGGCCGGCAAGACGACGCTCGCGAACCTGATCCTGCGGCTCTACGATCTGGAGAGCGGGTCGATCACCATCGATGGCCAGGATGTCGCCAAAGTCACGCAGAATTCGCTGCGCGCCAATATCGGCGTCGTCAGCCAGGACACGGCGCTGTTCCACCGTTCGCTGCGCGACAACATCAAGCTCGGCATGCCTGACGCGACCGACGCGGAGGTGATCGCTGCGGCGAAAAAGGCCGAGGCGCACGAGTTCATCCTGACCTTGCGCGACAACAGGGACCGCGCCGGCTACGAGGCCTTTGTCGGCGAGCGCGGCGTCAAATTGTCGGGCGGCCAGCGCCAGCGCGTGGCGATCGCCCGCGTCTTCCTCAAGGATGCGCCGATCCTGATTCTCGACGAAGCGACCTCGGCGCTCGATTCCGACATCGAGGCGGCGATCCAGGAAAATCTGACGCGGCTGATGGAAAACAAGACGGTCATCGCCATCGCCCACCGGCTGTCGACGATCGCGGCACTCGACCGACTGGTGGTGCTCGACGGCGGCCGCATCGTCGAACAGGGCACGCATGACGAGTTGGTATCTCTCGATGGGCTCTATGCGCGGCTGTGGAAGCGGCAGTCCGGCGGTTTTCTCTATCACGAGGACAGCGTGCTCGAAGAGACACGCCCGGCGGAGTAGCTCCATGGGTGGATCAACAGGCGCCATCTCAGAGGTCGGCTACGTGCTCAAGCGGCTCCGACCGACCATGCCGGCCTTCGACACGCTGAAGGAAGAGAGCCGGCTGGAAGGCTACTGGATGCTGGTGCGCCTGGCGGATGGCTGGGCAAGTGGCCGCAACAAGTTCCTGAAACGCGGCGAGGCGCTGTACGGAGCCTGGGATGGAAGGGAACTCGCCGGCGTGTGCGGGTTGAACATCGATCCCTATTTCGAGGCCAGGGACCACGGCCGGGTCCGGCACCTGTTCGTCAGTGCGCGTCACCGTCGCGCCGGCCTTGGCCGGATGCTGATCGAAACCGTTATCGACAGGGCACGTCACCATTTCGCCGCGCTGAACACCCGCGCGCCGCAAGAGGCTTTTGGTTTTTACGCACGGCTTGGATTTACGCACGTGGAAGGCGAAGAATTCGTCACTCACCGCATGGTTTTCGCGAAAGGAGACTGAAATGTCCTTGCGTCCGCCATCTCATCTTGCCGGCGGCTCGGCCGCTGAAGCCGCCTTCGACGCGCTCGGCCATGAAATATTGGCGGAAAAGGCGGCAGCACTTGGCCGCGCCGGCCAGCGGGTAGAGGAAACGCTGGCCAGGCTGCGCGACAATGCCGACGAGCAACTGCGCCCCCGGCTGCTCAAGGATGCCGCCGAGGCGGTGCATGGCTATTTCATCCAGCGCGAGCTGTGCGGCTTGCGCAAGCACGATGCCGTCATTCGTGAATACAACATCCCGAAAGCGGTGCTGGCCAGGCTCGGCGCGAAATAGGGGTCACTCCAGCCATTCGGTGATGAAGCTGCCGTTTTCATGGATGTCGGTCGTTTCCAGCGGGCCTGGGCCGAGATTAGTGAATTTGTGCGGCGTGTTGGGCGGCACGATCAGGATCTGGCCGGCGGATGCCTCGATCTCCTGGTCGCCGACAGTGAACAGGCCGGTGCCCTGGCGGATGATGAAGATCTCCGCGTAGGGATGCGTGTGCAGGCGGGGGCCGCCGCCGACGCCAGGCAAATAGTTGAAGATCAGGCAGGAGTTGGAGCCGTAGGCGCCACATTGCAATTCGCCCTTCCAATGGTCGGAGCGAACAGACCAGGTGTCGCGGTCTATGACGTGTGCCATGATGGCAAGGATAGACCCGGCTGGCGCCTTGTGTCGAGCCGAACAGGGGCGTCGGATTTGCGGTTGTTTCCCGGTTGTTTAGCGATGTTTGGCGGCTATCCGGCGTCGCGTTGAGCGGTGGCGGATTTTGTCCCCGCGACAATCTGCCCTTGTGCCTTCACCCGTCTGGACAAAAACGGGCTTCACGCATAAACCGAAGTCCAAATGCCGGAGGAATTCGCAAGCCTGTTCGCCATGCGCTGTCGGGTTGGCGTAATTGAGCGGGGAACAAGGCTCAGCCACCGGCACGGAAGAGGCGAAAGGATCAGGCACCCGTGAGCGCAACCGACACCCAGGATCCCAACCGTCGTGATTTTCTCTACGTCGCCACCGGCATGGCCGCAGTGGTCGGCGCGGGTGCCTTCGCGTGGCCGTTCATCGACCAGATGCGCCCCGATGCCTCGACGCTGGCGCTCGCTTCCGTCGAAGTCGACGTCGCCTCGCTGACGCCGGGCATGTCGCTGATCGTCAAATGGCGCGGCAAGCCGGTCGTGGTCCGCAACCGCACCGAACAGGAAATGAAGGACGGCGAGGCCGTCAAGCTGGCCGATCTCAAGGACCCGATCGCCCGCAACGCCAATCTGCCGGCCGATGCACCGGCGACCGACGCCAACCGCACCACACCCGGCAAGGAAGCCTGGATGGTGATGGTTCAGGTCTGCACCCATCTCGGCTGCATTCCGCTCGGCCAGGAAGGCGATTTCGGCGGCTGGTTCTGCCCATGCCACGGCTCGGTCTACGACACGGCCGGACGCATCCGCCAAGGCCCGGCGCCTGAGAACATGGCGGTGCCGGTATTCAAGTTCATTTCCGATACCAAGATCCTTATCGGTTGAGGCAGGGGACATTTCGATGAGCGAGGGACACTCGACCTATACGCCCAAAACCGGTCTCGGACGCTGGTTCGACGCCCGCATGCCGCTGCCGCGGCTGGTCTATGACAGCTTCGTCGCCTATCCGGTGCCGCGCAACCTCAACTACGCTTGGACGTTTGGCGGCATCCTGTCGATCATGCTGGTGGCGCAGATGCTGACCGGCATCGTGCTGGCCATGCACTACACGGCCGACACCAATCTCGCCTTCGGCTCGGTCGAGAAGATCATGCGCGACGTGAATTCGGGGTGGCTGCTGCGCTACATGCATTCGAACGGCGCCTCGTTCTTCTTCGTCGCCGTCTACATCCACATCTTCCGTGGCCTCTATTACGGCTCCTACAAGGCGCCGCGCGAGCTGCTGTGGATCCTCGGCTGCATCATCTATCTCCTGATGATGGCGACCGGCTTCATGGGCTACGTGCTGCCATGGGGCCAGATGAGCTTCTGGGGTGCCACCGTCATCACGGGTTTCTTCAGCGCCATTCCGCTGGTCGGCGACTGGATCCAGCAGCTGCTGCTCGGCGGCTTTGCCGTCGACAACCCGACGCTGAACCGCTTCTTTGCGCTGCACTATCTGTTGCCGTTCATGATTGCCGGCGTCGTCGTTTTGCACATCTGGGCGCTGCATGTCGTGGGCCAGTCGAATCCGACGGGTATCGAGGTCAAGTCGAAGACCGACACTGTCGCCTTCACCCCCTACGCGACCATCAAGGACGCGTTCGGCATGATCGTGTTCCTGTTCTTCTTCGCCTATTTCGTCTTCTACCTGCCGAACTATCTCGGCCATCCCGACAACTACATCGTCGCCAACCCGCTGAAGACGCCGGCCCACATCGTGCCCGAATGGTACTTCCTCCCGTTCTACGCGATCCTGCGCGCCATCACCTTCAATGTCGGGCCGATCAACTCCAAGCTCGGCGGCGTGCTGTGCATGTTCGGCGCCATCGTCATGTTGTTCCTGGTGCCGTGGCTCGACACTTCGAAGGTACGCTCTGCCGTTTACCGGCCCTGGTACAAGCTGTTCTTCTGGCTGTTCGTGGCCGATGCCATCCTGCTTGGCTGGCTGGGCTCGCAGCCGGCCGAAGGCAGCTATGTGTTCATGGCGCAGATGGCGACATTGTTCTACTTCGCCTTCTTCCTGATCGCGCTGCCGGTGCTCGGCCTGATCGAGACGCCGCGACGGCTGCCGAACTCGATCACCGAGGCGGTCCTCGAGAAGAACAAGGGCGGCAGCGGACATCCGGCGGGCGCTACGGCGGCGCCGGAAACCAAAGGCTGAGCGGGTAGAGAATCTAAGGGGATTTGGCATGAAAAAGATTCTCACCTCGCTGGCGCTGGTCGGCCTCGTGGCCGTCGGCATCGGGTCGGCGGGCACTTGGGCGATCGCCGCCGAAGAGGCGCACAACGCCGCCGCGCCGACGCATTTCCCGATCGACGAGCCGAAGGAAATGGACTGGAGTTTCACCGGCCCGTTCGGTACCTATGACAAGGCGCAGCTGCAGCGCGGCCTCAAGGTCTACAAGGAAGTCTGCTCGGCCTGCCATTCGATGAACATGGTGGCGTTCCGCACGCTGTCGGACCTCGGCTATTCCGATGCGCAGATCAAGACGCTGTCGGCCGAGTACACGATCCATGACGGTCCCAACGATGCCGGCGACATGTTCGACCGTCCCGGCAAGCCGTCCGACCACTTCCCGCCACCGTTCGCAAACGACGAAGCGGCCGCCGCTTCCAATGGTGGTGCTGCTCCGCCCGACATGTCGCTGCTGGCCAAGGCGCGCGGCGTCGAGCGCGGTTTTCCGCAATTCGTCTTCGACATCTTCACTCAGTATGACGCGGGCGGGCCCGACTATATCCACTCGCTGCTGACAGGCTATAACGAGACACCGCCTGCCGGCATGGTTATCCCGGAAGGCACCCACTACAACCCTTATTTCATGTCGGGCGTGTCGCTGAAGATGCCCAACCCGCTGTCCGACGGCCAGGTGACCTATGATGACGGCGCGCCGCAGACAGTCGACCAGTACTCCCGCGACGTTTCCGCCTTCCTGATGTGGGCGGCCGAGCCGCATATGGAAGACCGCAAGAAGACCGGTTTTCGCGTGCTGGTGTTCCTGCTTCTGTTCGGCGCTCTGGTCTATCTCACCAAGCGCAAGGTGTGGGAAGGCGTGGCGCATTGAGCCACACAATCAAGTGATCGCGAAGGGCGCCGAGAGGCGCCCTTTTGCATTTCCGGAGGCTGGTCATGTCACATGGCCGTCACCGCATCCGGCGATCCTGTGCTGCTCTCATCAAAGGATCGCATTCATGAAAAGATACGCATCGCTCGCGGCAGGCCTGTTGCTGCTCATCGTGGGCTCGGCCGCGCAAGCGGAAGACGCCCAGCCCTTCATCACCAACAAGGATGTCGACCTGACGATGATCCTGCCGCCGCCGCCGGCAAACGATTCGGCACAAACCAAGGCCGAACTCGGCGAGGTGCTGACTTTGCAGGTCACGCGCACCCCGGAGATGGTCGCCAGCGCGGTGGCCGATGCCGAGGAGAATGTCTGGCGCTTTGCCGACGTGATGGGGCCGAAATTCAACAAGGAAACGCTGCCGAAATTCAGCGCCTTCTTCGATCGCGTGGTGGCTACCGAAGGCGCTGTCGTCGATCCCGCCAAGGATGTCTGGAAGCGCCCGCGCCCGCATCAGCTCAGCGATCTCGTCAAGCCTGCGGTCAAGCTGTCGAGCTCCGGTTCCTGGCCTTCCGGACACGCCACCGTCGGCACGATGATGGGCATCATTCTGTCCGACATGGTTCCGGAAAAGCGCGCCGAGATCATGGCACGCGCGAGCAAATACGCTCACAACCGCGTGGTTGGCGGCATCCATTTTGCGTCCGATGTCGAGATGGGCAGGATTTCCGGCAGCGTCATTGCCGCAGTCCTGCTCAACCGGGACGACTTCAAGGCTGAATATGAAGTGGCCAGGGCCGAGCTTCGTTCCGATCTCGGCATGTAATCCTCGTCAGCCGGATTTAGACGGGAAGGGGCGCTTAAGGCGCTCCTTTCTTGTCTGCGCCATTGCTTAGGCGGAAGTTCGGCAATTAGTCCGTTGGCATGGCGGCATGAGGTTGATATTCGACGCATCGAACGGTGGCGAGAAGCTCGTCCCGCCATGGCTTTTGGATTTCGATGATGCGGCTCAGCGACTGTCACAACTTTTCCGATTTCCGGCTGATGGCACAGCAGCGGCTGCCCGGGCCGATCTTCAATTACATTGACGGCGCGGCTGACGATGAGGTCACCTACCGCCGCAACGCCGCAAGCTTCGAGACCTGTGACCTGGTTCCCAACGTGCTGCGCGGAGTGAGCGAGGTCGACATGTCGGTGACGGTCATGGGCCAGAAGCTGGCGATGCCGTTCTATTGCTCGCCGACCGCCTTGCAGCGCCTGTTCCACCATCAGGGCGAGCGCGCGGTCGCCAAGGCCGCAGCCAAGTATGGCACCATGTTCGGCGTCTCGTCGCTTGGCACCGTCAGCCTCGAGGAGGCGCGCAGCATCAGCAGCAGTCCGCAGGTCTACCAGTTCTATTTCCATCGGGACCGCGGTCTTAACCGGGCGATGATGCAGCGGGCAAAGCAGGTCGGCGTCGAGGTGATGATGCTGACCGTCGACAGCATCACCGGAGGAAATCGCGAGCGCGACAAACGCACCGGCTTTGCCATTCCCTTCAAGCTCAACCTTGCCGGTATGGCGCAGTTCGCGCTCAAGCCGGCCTGGGCGATCAATTATTTCACGCATGAGGGGTTCAAGCTGCCGCAGCTCGACGAGCATGTCGACATGGGCGGCGGCACGATGTCGATCAGCCGCTACTTCACCGAGATGCTAGACCCGTCGATGACGTGGGACGATGTCGCTGAGATGGTCAAGCTTTGGTCGGGTCCGTTCTGTCTCAAGGGCGTTATGTCGGTAGAGGACGCAAGACGCGCCGTCGACATCGGCTGCAGCGGCATCGTGCTGTCGAACCATGGCGGGCGGCAGCTGGATGGCTCGCGGGCGGCGTTCGACCAGCTTGCCGAGATCGTCGATGCCGTTGGCGACAGGATCGATGTCATCATGGATGGCGGCGTGCAGCGCGGCACCCATGTGCTGAAAGCGCTATCGCTCGGTGCCAAGGCCGTCGGCGTCGGACGCTACTATCTGTTCCCGCTCGCGGCGGCGGGCCAGCCCGGCGTCGAACGGGCGCTTGAGCAGATGCGGGTCGAGATCGAACGCGGCATGAAGCTGATGGGCTGCAGTTCGATCGAACAATTGTCGCGCAAGAACCTCCGTTTCAGGTAATCTCGACCCATGAAATCCTCCCTCGAAGACACATTGCTCGCCGCGATCCGTACCATTCCGGACTATCCCAAGCCCGGCATCCTGTTTCGCGACATCACCACGCTGCTCGGCAATGCGCGCGCCTTCCGCCGCGCCATCGACGAACTGGTACATCCCTACGCCGGCCAGAAGATCGATAAGATCGCCGGCATCGAGGCACGCGGGTTCATCCTTGGCGGCGCCGTCGCCCATCAGCTCTCGGCCGGCTTCGTGCCGATCCGCAAGAAAGGCAAGCTGCCCTACGAGACGGTGCGCGTCGCCTATAGCCTGGAATATGGGCTGGACGAGATGGAGATGCACAAGGACGGCGTTGCTCCGGGCGAGAAGGTGATCCTTGTCGACGATCTGATCGCCACCGGCGGCACCGCGGAGGCGGCGGTCAAACTTCTGCGCCAGATCGGCGCCGATATCCTCGCCGCCTGTTTCGTCATCGACCTGCCGGACCTCGGCGGCCGCGCCAAGCTCGAAGCCCTCGGTGTGCCGGTCAGAACGCTGATAGGGTTCGAGGGGCATTAGGTTTCTCCCTCGCCCCGTTTACGGGGAGAGGGAAGCGAAGCGAGCAACGCGAGCGGAGCAGGGTGAGGGGTAAGTACGACCGTCGAGTTTAAGACACCAACGCTGGCGCCGCCCCTCAT
>NZ_RZTC01000051.1:15526-44122 GCF_004023165.1 Mesorhizobium sp. M7A.F.Ca.MR.176.00.0.0
GCCCCTCATCCGCCCTTCGGGCACCTTCTCCCCGTAAACGGGGCGAAGGAAAAAGCTACTCCACCTTCACCAGCACGGCGCTTTCGAACTCGAGCACCTTGTCGCCGGTGGGATCGAAAGCTTCCGAACGCAGCGCCAGCAGCCGCCAGCCGGGGCGTGAGGCGATTGGGCGGTGCGACAGCGCGGTGCGCGTGAAGGTGATGGTTTGCCCGGCATAGACCGGCTTCAGCCATTTCAGGTTCTTGAAGCCGGGCGAGGGGCCGAATTCCGGCACCGGACCGGGACCGCTCCACGCAGCGATCTCGGCGTCCATGCGGTTTTCCAGATTGAGTTTCATCCAGGTCGCGGCCGTGTGCCAGCCAGACGCGCAGAGGCCGCCAAGAACGCTTTTCTTCGCGGCCTCCTCGTCGATATGGAAGATTTGCGGGTCGTACTTGCGGGCGAAGGCCTTGATCGCCTCGGGCTCGAATGTGTGCGAGCCGAGCGTGACGGTGGTGCCGATACGGAAGAACTCGTCCAGTGTCATGCTTGGCTCCCCGCGGCATCGCGCGTGAGGAACATGACGGAGTTCTCGAGCTCGAAGACGCTTTCGCCACGCTGGTTGAACAGCTCGCTGCGCATGGTGACGAAGCCGAGTTGCGGCTTCGATTTCGACAGGCGCTTGGCAACAACCATCAGGGTGCCGGTCAGTTGGTCGCCGGCCAGGACCGGTTTCTTCCATTTGACCTGATCGACTCCGGGCGCGCCCTGGCAGGTCGAGTCCAGCAGGAACGCATCGCAGAGCATGCGCATGAACATGGCGCAGGTGTGCCAGCCCGACGCTGCCAGCCCCCCGAGGATGCTGGCCTTGCCGGCCTCCTCGTCGAGATGCATCGGCTGCGGGTCAAATTCTCCGGCAAATTCGACGATCTCGGCGGCACTCACGAGCTTCGAGCCGAGGTCGATCGATGCGCCCTCGATGAAGTCCTCATAGGCCCATGCTTTTATCTCTGCAGTCATGGTCTGGAATCCGGCTTGTCGACCCACGATCCCCAGGATCGGGGTTTCCGGATGCAGGCCGGCGTTCATTTGGTCAAGCGATTTCTACTGCGCCAGCCTGTGGCAGGACCGACAACGCCACTCAGAGCCAGCCGCGGCGGCGGAAGTACCAGAAGGGCAGGATCGCCGACAGCACCATCATGGCGATGGCGAAGGGATAGCCAAGTTGCCATTTCAACTCGGGGATGATGTCGAAATTCATGCCGTAGACCGAGGCGACCAAAGTCGGCGGCAGGAAAATGACGGCGGCGACCGAGAAGATCTTGATGATGGCGTTCTGCTCGATCGAGATCATGCCGAGCGTGGCGTCCAGCAGGAAGGAGATCTTCTGCGACAGGAAGGTGGCGTGGTCGGCGAGCGACAGCACGTCGCGAGACAGCGTCTTGATGCGCGCCTTGGTGTCCTTGCTCATCTTGGTGCGGGTCGAGGCATGGGCGAAGAAGCCTGCCAGGCGCTGCAGCGAGATCAGGCTGTCGCGGATCGAGGAGGCGATGTCCTCCTTGCGGCCGATGGCTTTCAGCAACTCCTGGAAATCACGGTTGCGCTTGGAAACCTTGGTCGACCGCGCCTCGAAGATATCGCGCGAGATCGCCTCGATGTCGCGGCCGGCGCGTTCCAGAATGTCGGCAAGACGGTCGACGATCGCCTCCAGCAAGCCGATCAGAATGGTGTCGCCGCTGGTGCAGCCGGTCGCCACCTTTTCGGCGCGCTGCGGAAAGGTCTTGAAAGCTTTCGGTTCGTGGTAGCGCACCGTGATCAGTCTTGTGCCGGCGAGCACGAAGGTAACCGGGGACATCAAGGGATCGTCGATTTCGGTCTGGGCGGGCAGGGTGGCGGTCATGAAATAGGCGCCGTCCTCGACATAGAGGCGGCTCGAAATCTCGATCTCCTCCATCTCCTCGCGCGTCGGAATGGCAACGCCGAGCCAGCTCTCGATCGTCGCTTCCTCTTCCTTTGTCGGGTTGAACAGGTCCGCCCAGACGATGGTCTCGCTGTTTGCCAGGAGATCGTCGACGACGCGCAGGCGGTCATTGTCCACGACGAAGGCCTTGATCATCGCCTGATATCCCTTGCTGGGGCCAAAGGGTGCGTTCGGATTGACGCGTCGTGTTGGATTGCACGGGTTCTCGACGTCAGCGCCGACCGTGCGTCTGCCGCTTAGACCTGTGACGTGACAAAATCAAGACAACCGGCTGTAGGGCGGATGGCCGCCGTCGCCTTGGAAGCATGTATCGAGGAACTTCGCCGACAGCTTGCCGGGATGTTCTCGAGCGCTTCAGGCATCAGGTGTTGAACTTGAACAACAGCACATCGCCGTCCTGGACGACATATTCCTTGCCTTCGTCGCGCGCCTTGCCGGCTTCCTTGGCCGCCACTTCGCCGCCCAGTGTGACGAAGTCGTTGTAGGAGATGGTCTGGGCGCGGATGAAGCCGCGCTCGAAATCGGTGTGGATGACACCGGCGGCCTGTGGCGCCTTGTCGCCCCTATGAATGGTCCAGGCGCGCGTCTCCTTCGGCCCGGCGGTGAAATAGGTGATGAGGTGCAGCAAATCGTAGCCGGCGCGGATGACCTTGTTGAGGCCTGGCTCGTCGAGGCCGAGCGAGGACAGGAATTCCATCTCTTCCTCGTCCGAGAGCTGCGCGACCTCGGCTTCGATCGCCGCCGAGATCACCACTGTGCCGGCGCCCTGGGCGGTGGCCATCTTTTCCACGGCCCTGGTGTGTTCGTTGCCGGTGGCGGCGTCGGCCTCCGCGACATTGCAGACATAGAGCACGGGATGCGAGGTCAGAAGGTTCAGGCCCTGCAGGATGCGCAAATCTTCGGCCGAAATACCCTTGAGCAGGATGCGGGTCGGCTTGCCGGCCTGCAGCAGTTCGAGCGCTGCCTCCATCAACGGCAGCACGGTCGTCGCTTCCTTGTCCTTGCTGCCGGCGCGCTTGCGGATCTGCACGATGCGGCGCTCTAGGCTGTCGAGGTCGGCAAGCATCAGCTCGGTCTCGACCGTCTCGGCATCGGCGACGGGGTCGATGCGGCCCTCGACATGGGTGATGTCGTCATCCTCGAAGCAGCGCAGCACATGCACGATGGCGTCGACCTCGCGGATGTTGGCGAGGAACTGGTTGCCCAGCCCTTCGCCTTTCGAGGCACCGCGCACCAGGCCGGCAATGTCGACGAAAGAGATGCGAGTTGGAATGATCTCCTTCGACTTGGCGATCGCCGCGATCTTCTGCAGGCGCGGATCTGGCACCGCCACCTCGCCGGTGTTCGGTTCGATGGTGCAGAATGGATAGTTGGCGGCTTGCGCCGCAGCCGTTCTGGTCAACGCGTTGAAAAGCGTCGACTTGCCGACGTTGGGCAAGCCAACGATGCCGCATTTGAAACCCATTTTTGTTCGGTCCTATCGGGAAAATAGAAATTTGATCAGGGCTATGGGCGATAGGGGTGATCAACGTCAAGCCCTTCGGTCCCTCGATGCTCAGTCCTTGCCGCCGAACAGCTTCTTCAGCATGGCGGCCATTGGACCGCTTTCCGGCAGCTTGACCACCGGCTGTTGAGGCCGTGCTTGGCGGACATGACTTTGCTGCTTGTGCGCCGGCTGCTTCTGCGCTGGCTTTTCGGGCTCCGGCCCGGCCTTGCCCTGGACGGCGAGACTGGCCTTATTCATGAAGCCGGATTCGTCGCCCTTGACGATCATGGCGGCATTGTCGGCGATCGCGTCGAGCAGCGGGTCGAGCCATTCGCGGTCGGCTTTGGCGAAATTGCCGAGCACATGGTGCTGGACCATTTCCTTGACGCCGGGATGGCCGACGCCGATGCGCACGCGGCGATAGCCATTGCCGATATGGCCGTCGATCGACCGGATGCCGTTGTGGCCGCCGGCGCCGCCACCGGTCTTGATGCGCAGCTTGCCTTCGGCAAGGTCGATCTCGTCATAGAAGACGGTGAGCGCGGAAAGCTCGAGCTTGTAGAAGCGCAGTGCTTCGCCGACCGACTGGCCGGACAGGTTCATGAAGGTCTGCGGCTTGATCAGGACGATTTTTTCGCCGCCGAGCGTGCCCTCGGAAATCAGGCCCTGGAATTTCTTCGACCAGGGCGAAAAGGAATGGCGGCGGGCGATTGCGTCCGCCGCCATGAAACCGACATTGTGGCGGTTGTCAGCGTATTTCGCGCCCGGATTGCCGAGACCTGCAAACAGCAGCATCGCCTGCTCCGGGCGTGAAAGAGTTACTTCTCGTCGGCGGCAGGAGCTGCCTCAGGTGCAGCCGCTTCAGCCGTCTCTTCCGTCTCCGGCTTCATCGCCGACGAACCGGCAATGGTCGCGATGGTGAAGTCGCGGTCGGAGATCACAGGCTTGACGCCAGCCGGCAGCTTGACCGCCGAGATGTGGATCGAGTCGCCGATGTTGGCGCCGGTGAGATCGACGGTGATGAACTCCGGGATCGCATTGGCCGGGCAGTGGAACTCGACTTCGTGACGCACGATGTTGAGCACGCCGCCGCGCTTGATGCCGGGCGACTTGTCCTCGTTGATGAAGTGGACAGGCACGTCGACATTGACTTCGGTGTCCTTGCCGATGCGCAGGAAGTCGACATGGACAGGGAAATCCTTGACCGGGTCGAGCTGGAAGTCCTTCGGCAGGACCTGGATCTTCTTGCCGTCGACATCGATCGTGGCGATCGTGGTCAGGAACCCGCCGCCATGGATCTTGTAGTAGATGTCCTTGTAGGTGAGCGCGATAGCCAGGGGAGGCTGCTTGTCACCATAGATTACTGCAGGCACTTTACCGTTGCGGCGAACTGCACGGGCGGACCCCTTACCGACCTGTTCGCGTGCTTCGGCCTTGAGCTCGTAAGTGTCGTGGCTCATGGCATTTCCTTTCGGTTTACTGGAGCGCTCACGGTTGGCAGAGTGCCTGGACCGTAAACGTCGAAAGCCGACATACCCATGCATGATCTGGTCCGAAAACCGGAATCCACTTTTCGGGATCATGCGGGAAGGCGGCCTTCCGCCGCGTTGCCTCCAAGGGTGTCTACGCGGGTGGCGGCTCTATAGCGGAAGGCGGCCGGAGGTGCAAGCCAAAGGCACGCCCAGCCTGGTGCAGTCCAGGCGGTCGCTATCCGCGCTTTTCGATGACGGCATAAAGCACGTTGCGGTTCTCGCCGAAGAACACCCGCGCCTCGACGGTGTTGCGGTCGACGCTGGCATTGACGATGTTCCACATATCGACCTCCGATCGCAGCAGCAACACCCAGTCCATGAATGTCTCCCGGTAGCCGGCGTCAGGCGTGCCCTCGGCGTAGTTCGCAAACAGGAACGTCCCGTTCGGCTTCAACATCTGCAGGCAGGTCTTCGTGAGTTTCACCGCGACGTTGTGGGCGAGGTAGTCGTAGAGGCCGGAGGCATAGATGAAATCGAACTTGCCGAGCTTGTGGCCCCGCGTGAGCACGGTTCGCACCGAGCCGTCGATGGCTTCGACCGCGGTGCCCTGGAAGTCGCGCGCGATCAGCCCAACGCTCTGGGGATCCTGATCGAGCGCAATCCAGCGCTTGAGACGGCCCTCCGTCAAGGCTACCGAGCGATTGGCCTCCCGCAAATGGCCGGCCGCGATCGCCAGGACCTCGGTTTGCGGTCCATTCTTGACCGCAATCTCGTCGACATATCGGGTCAGGAGGTCGCGTCGTTCCCGTGCCGCGACGCATGAGGGTACGTTCTGGGTATGGCTATAGAGCGCCTTGCCGATCTCCGAGGCATTGGCCACGCTCTCTGCCACGTGCGGGTCGCAATAGATGTAATCAAGCAACTGCGCGTCGCCGGAATAGCCCCTGGGCTTGGTGAAGGACCAGTGCGTCAGCGGATCCTCGAGAAAATACTTCAGGATCGGATGGTTCTGCGCCACCGGTATCAACGCATGCCAGACGTCGGGATGAACCTTGGAATGCAGGCCATTGAGGAAGGACAGCAAGCGACCGACGATCTCGGCGGGGTTCTTGTCCTGTTCGATCTGCTGCTGTGTCGCGTGGAGAATGAGCGCCAGCTCCGCGCGCGCGGTTTCGAACGCTTCGCCATGATGCTCGAGCTTTCCCCGAGGCAGCGTGCCGGCGAGCATCGCGGCAGTAATCAAGCTTTTGCCATCAAGAACGGTCTGCACGCCATCACTCCATAGTTAACAGTCGGTTAACTTATTGCGTAGAATGCTCCATTTGCCAATGTCGGGCTGACGGCATTTTATCGTTATGATTAATTTCCCGCCAACCATGTTCCTCTTTAGACGGCTTCCGGCCCGAATTCCGGGTTCGAGTTAACGGAAACTTGTCTTGCGCGATTGCATTTGTTTGCCCGGCGTCGCAATCGCCGTCGCGTCCCAAAGGAGCCGGCCCGCGTGGGGGCAGAAGCTGGAAATGAGTTCGGAAAACAAAATCCCTTTCAAACGGGGTCTATTGTGATGAACGAACACCTGTCCTCCGTATTGGTTGATACGGTTGATGCGGAGCCGTACGAGCCGCGCTATGAACTGAGCGCCGACGAGCTCCGCACCCTTTACCGCACCGAAGCGCAGGCGACGCGAAGAGGAGAAGCCAGGCCAGGGCTCTGGATTGCGGTTGCGATCTATCTCTTGTTTTCGGCAACGGATCTGCTGCTGATCCCGGACGTTGCCGCCTACACGATCACGGCGCGCTTCGCGGTCGGCTTGAGCGCGCTTTTGATCCTCGAAGCACAGCTTCGCCGGGGGATTGGAACGGAATGGCTCGACGTGACCTGCGCCGGAGCCATCATCTTCGGCTATGTTGGTTGGTTGTGCCCAGCGGTTCTTGGCGCGGACAAGGAAAGCGTCTCCTACTATATGGTCTTCGGGACCATATTCATGATGAGCGCAAATCTTTTCTTTACGTTCAACTTCAAGCTTTCCATCGTAACTTCCGCAATAATATTGTGCATACTTTACATCGTGAATTATTTCGTTCCTTCAACCCTTACATATAAAATGGTATTCGGGGCTTTTTATATTTCCTGTTTCACGTTCACCTCGTATGTGAACTGGAAGCTGAATGAGGAACGCTACAACGTCTTCCTGAATGCCCTGGAAGCCAAGATCCAGCACAATGAGGCGACCGAACGCGGCAAGGCCCTGCTGAGGTTGTCGCGGACCGATCCGCTGACGGGTCTGGAGAACCGGCGCGCGATCGACGAAAAGCTGCGGGACTACTGGAGCGAATGGCAAAAGGTAGGCACCAGCTTCGGGGCGATCCTCATCGACGTGGACTTCTTCAAGAAATTCAATGACTGCTACGGCCATCAAGAAGGCGACCGCTGCCTGATCCATGTCGCCAATGCCCTTAGCGATATGATCAAACAGTATAATGGCTCCATCGGCCGCTATGGCGGTGAAGAGTTCATCGTCCTGGCTCGCATGGAGAAAAAAGAGCAGATCCTGGACATCGCGGAAGCCATTTGCAGCACAGTGGAGAACCTGGCTCTGACGCACGAACTGCGGCGCGACGGCGTCTCGATCGTAACCGTGAGCGTTGGTGCCGCATTCACCAGGACGCAGACCGGGGCCAAGCTGGAGAAGATCATCCACGAGGCCGATCGCGCGCTTTATCTGGCAAAAGCCGGCGGCCGAAACTGTGCCCGGCTGTTCGACCCAACCGATCCGCAAAGCAGCGACGAGAGCGAGAACATTGCGGCCTTGCTGAAGATCGCGATCGGCCAGAATCTCGTTTCACTGGTTTATCAGCCTATCCAGGATGTCAAATCGGACCGGGTTGAAGCGGTGGAGGCTCTGATGCGCCTCAAAATGCTGGATGGCACATCGGTTCCGCCGAGCCTGTTCATTCCCGTCGCGGAACGAACCGGCGCGATCCTGGAACTCGGGCGCTGGGCGATAAGGACGGTGTGCGCCGAGCTCCTGGCGGACGACCACGTTCGTGTCGTCAGCGTCAACGTCTCTCCGATCCAGCTTAAGACACCTGGCTTCGCAACGTCTGTCGCGACCATTCTGGGCGAAACCGGCGTCGCCGGCAGCAGGCTGGCCTTCGAGATCACCGAAGGGCTGGAGATGGAGATGCACTCGGACATTCTGCGCTGCATCAGCGACCTGAAGCTGCTCGGGATCAAGATATGGCTTGATGATTTCGGGACCGGCTTTGCGGGCCTTTCGTGGCTTCGCCTGATCGATTTCGACACGGTGAAGATCGACCGCTCTTTTCTGCACGACTGCAGCTCCCTGAGCGGCAAGGCGATGCTGCAGGACATCATCACCCTGGTTCGAAATCGCGGCCACAAGATCCTGGTCGAAGGGGTGGAAACCGACGAACAGATGGCTTTGATGCGCGAATTCGGCATAGACAAGATCCAGGGCTTCCATGTCGGCCGCCCCGCTCCCGCTGTCAGTTTCCAGGCAAAGCGGGCCATGCGCAAACGGTCATTTGCCGTGCTTAAGTCCGCATGATGATGGCCTCTGTCCGACGTTTGGCTTAGCCGCCGTCAAAAGCCGTGCTGATTGCAATCAATCCATGACAGGGCCAAGCAAGGGGCTAGCGGTCGCCGGTCAACGCGTTGCGTAGCGCCTGGATCTGCCGGTTCAAGGCATCGAGCTCGGCCAGCGTCATGCCCGAGCGTTCGACCAAGGTCTCGTTCAGACAGTTGCACTGGACAAGCAGCCCGCGCCCGGCTGATGTCAGATCGACCTGCACCTGGCGCTCGTCGGTCTGGCTGCGCTGGCGCGTCACCAGCCCGGCCTGCTCCATTCGCTTCACCAGCGGCGTGACGGTGCTCGATTCCAGAGCGAGCCTGTGGGCGATCGTGCCGACCGACATGCCGTCGGCCTCTCCAAGCGCGTTCAGTACCAGGTACTGCGGATAGGTGATGCCCATATCGTCCAGCATCGGCTTGTAGGTGCGGTTGATCGCCATGCTGGTGGCGTAGAGCGTGAAACAGAGCTGATTGTCCAACGGGAGAGGCACGGCGCATTCCTTTTGCCAATATGGGCATCAATTCGATACCACGAAAAATAATATCGCGATACATATTTTTGTGGACAAGGGTTTTGGGCCGCGTTAGCTATATGGTTATCGCGATATTGTTTATTGCGGACATAACCAAAGGAGATTGAGATGACCTCGCAAACCAAGCCCGGCTCCGGCAGCGGTACGATCACCACCAAGGACGGAACGCAGATTTACTACAAGGACTGGGGGACCGGGCAGCCTGTCGTCTTCCATCATGGCTGGCCGTTGAGCAGCGACGATTGGGACGCCCAGATGCTGTTCTTCCTGTCGCAAGGCTACCGTGTCATTGCCCATGATCGGCGTGGCCATGGGCGCTCGACCCAGACGGATATCGGCAACGAAATGGACACCTATGCCGCCGATGTCGCGGAACTCGCCGCTTATCTTGACCTCAAGAATGCCATTCATGTCGGACATTCGACCGGCGGCGGCGAAGTGGCGCGCTATGTTGCCAACTATGGCGCCGGCGGCCGTGTCGCCAAGGCGGTGCTGATCGGCGCGGTGCCGCCAATCATGCTCAAGACTGCCGCCAATCCCGGCGGCCTGCCGATCGAAGTGTTCGACGGCTTCCGCTCCGCCCAGGCAGCCAATCGCGCCCAGTTCTTCCGCGACGTTCCATCAGGTCCGTTCTACGGGTTCAACCGTCCGGGCGCGGACATCTCGCAGGGCGTCATCGACAATTGGTGGCGCCAGGGCATGATGGGCGGCACCAAGGCGCATTATGATTGTATCAAGGCTTTCTCGGAAACCGACTTCACCGAGGATCTGAAGGCAATCGACGTGCCTGTCCTGGTCATGCACGGAGACGACGACCAGATCGTTCCGATCGCCGATTCGGCGCTGCTGACGATCAAGCTGCTCAAGAAGGGCGAGCTCAAGGTCTACAAGGGCTTCCCGCACGGCATGGCCACGACCCATGCAGACATCATCAACGCCGACCTGCTGGCCTTCTTCAAGGCTTAAGGCCATGGCCCACAAAAATGCACCCGTCATCAGGCGGGTGCATTTTTGTGACAGCGGCAGACCCGCCTGATCTAGGCGGCCGCCTGCGCTTTGCGCGCTTCCTTCATGTTTGGCAGGAACACGGTGAGCAATCCAAGAAACGGCAAATACGAGCAGATCTGGAAGACGAAATCGATGCCCTTCATATCGGCGACGATACCGAGCACGGCCGCCGCGATGCCGCCCATGCCGAAGGCGAAGCCGAAGAAGATGCCGGCGATCATGCCGACGCGGCCCGGCACGAGTTCCTGCGCAAAGACGACGATGTTCGAGAAGGCAGAGGACAGGATCAGGCCGATCAGCACCGTCAGCACCATCGTCCATTCCAGATTGGCGTAGGGCAAGGCGAGCGTGAAGGGCAGCACGCCGACGATGGAGAACCAGATCATCGCCTTCTGCCCGTAGCGGTCGCCGAATGGGCCGCCGAGCAGGATGCCCAGCGCCGAGGCTCCGAGGAACAGGAACAGCATGACTTGGCTCATCTGCACCGAAACGCCGAACTTATGCATGGAATAGAAGGTGTAGTAGCTGGCGAGGCTGGCGATGTAGGCATTCTTGCTCAGCACCAGCAGGGTCAGCACGATCAATGCGTTCATCACCTTGCGGCGCGGGAAGGGCGAAACGAAGCTCGCCGCCTTGCGGGTGCCCTGTGCGGCACGCAGCCGGCTGTACCAGCCGCCGACCTGCCACAAAACGATGATGCCGATCAGCGAGCCGATGGCGAACCAGGAAATGCTGGTCTGGCCGAACGGCACGACGATGAAGGCTGCCAGCAGCGGCCCCATGGACTGTCCGAAATTGCCGCCAACCTGGAACAGCGACTGCGCCAGGCCGAAGCGGCCGCCGGAGGCGAAGCGGGCGATGCGCGAGGATTCCGGATGGAAGATCGCCGAGCCGATGCCGATCAGCGAGGCGCCGATCAGGAGCAGCGAATAGTGCCCGGCATAGGCGAGCACAATCAGGCCGATCAGCGATGACGCCATGCCGTAGGGCAGCGAATAGGGCATCGGCCGCTTGTCGGTGATCATGCCGATCACAGGCTGCAGCAGCGACGCGGTCACCTGGAAGGTGAAGGTCAACAAGCCGATCTGCCAGAAATCGAGGCCATAATTCTCTTTCAGGAGCGGGTAAATGGCCGACAGCAGCGACTGCATGATGTCGTTGATGCAGTGGCAGAAGCTCACCGCCAGGATGACGGTGAAGGCCGTCGCCTGGGCTGAAGCGTGACTGGTGGTCGCCGGTGGGGCGACGCTGGCGGCTGTCGTATCGGTCAAGGTAGGCTCCGTGGTCTTTTTGGCGGGCAGGCCCGCAGGCAGTTGACGGACGCACCTGCGGCCGCCTTGTCGGACGCTCCTGTGGAGCGCTTGGGACCGGTGCCTTATAAGCTGCTTGCGGGATGACTTCTTTCGTGGTTTGGTCCAATAGTTTCGCAAGTGGGCCATATCGGATGCCGCACGGCAAAGAAGTCTTTCACGCTGGCAACGCCAATCTCGGGCAGTTGCACGAGAGCCGCTGGCAGTGGCTTGAGCAAGTGGCCGGGCCGGCGGTGGCATTGCCGACCGAATATCCCGATGGCTACCGTGTGCCGCAACACCGCCACAGCCGCAGCCAGCTCTTGCATGCGCTTGTCGGCGTGGTGCTGGTGACGACGCGCTACGGGCGCTGGATGGTGCCGCCCGACCACGCGATGTGGATTCCAGCCGGCACCGAGCATTCCGTCGAGATGCTGGGCGATGTCTCGATGCGTTCGGTCTATGTCATGCCACAGGCGATCCCCGGGCTGCCCGAAGGCTTGCGCGTCGTCGGCGTCACCGACCTGATGCACAGCCTGATCGTGGAATCGGAAAAGCTGCCGCAAGGCGGCGTTCTGGAAGGACGTGGTGGGCTGATCATGAACCTTTTGCTGCACGAAATCCCGACCTTGCCGGAACGGCCGCTCGGCCTGCCATTCCCGTCCGATCCAAGGCTGTCGGCGCTCTGCCGGCGCTTCGTCGCGGCACCGTCGCCGCATGCGACCATCGATGAATGGGCGGATGCCGCCGGCATGAGCCGCCGCTCCTTCACCCGCGCCTTCCAGCGCCAGACCGGCCTGTCGCTGTCGACATGGCGCCAGCAGGCCTGCCTGTTCGCGGCGCTGCCCAGGCTGGCGGACGGCGAGCCGATCACCAGGGTGGCGCTCGATCTCGGCTATGACAGCGTGCCGGCCTTCATCACCATGTTCAAGCGCATGCTGGGAACCTCGCCGCGCGGCTATATGCGCGGCGCACGAGAAAGCGTCGAGGTCGCTCGTCGCCTGGTCGGCCCGGTTCGGTTGGAAAGCCCTGCGCCGCAACGGCAGGTGCTGTTCTAGAGCATTTTACCGTTTCATGGAAACGGCGAGCTGCTCTAACTCTTTGTTTTGACGTAATTCTCTAGGGAAAGCGCTACGCGCTTTTCCCGGGAAAACCGCTTCACACTTTTCCTAGAATTGCTCTAGCTAGAATTGCTCTAGTCGAACAGGCTCGACACCGATTCCTCGGTCGCGGTGCGCGAAATGGCTTCGCCCATGAGGTCGGCGATCGAGATGACGCGGATGTTGGGCGCGTCGAGCACGCCCTGGGTGGGCTGGATGGAATCGGTGATCACCAGTTCCTGCAGCTTCGAGCCGCTGATGCGGGCAACCGCACCGCCCGACAGCACACCGTGGGTGATATAGGCGGTGACACTGGTGGCGCCGTTGGCCAGCAGTGCATCGGCGGCGTTGCACAGCGTGCCGCCGGAATCGACGATGTCGTCGATCAGCAGGCAATCCTTGCCGGCGACCGCGCCGATGATGTTCATGACTTCCGATTCGCCGGGCCGTTCGCGGCGCTTGTCGACGATGGCCAATTGCGCATCGAAGCGCTTGGCCAGCGCACGGGCGCGGACCACGCCGCCAATGTCGGGCGAGACAACCACGACGTTGCCGAGTTGCTTGTATTTGGCCTTCACGTCGCGGGCCATCACCGGCACGGAAAACAGATTGTCGGTCGGAATATCGAAGAAGCCCTGGATCTGGCCGGCATGCAGGTCAAGTGTCAGAACGCGGTCGACACCGGCGCGGGTGATCATGTTGGCGACCAGCTTGGCCGAGATCGGCGTGCGGCCGGAGGCGCGGCGGTCCTGCCTGGCGTAGCCGAAATAGGGGATGACCGCCGTGATGCGCTTGGCCGAGGAACGCATGAAGGCATCGATCATGATGAGCAATTCCATCAAATGATCGTTGGTCGGGAACGAGGTCGATTGCAGGATGAAGACATCCTCGCCGCGCACGTTTTCCTGGATTTCGACGAAGATTTCCTGGTCGGCGAAGCGCCTGACCGTGGCTTTGCCCAGCGGGACGTTGAGGTACCGGGCGACCGCTTCGGCCAGCACCCTGTTGGAATTGCCCGCGAAGAGTTTCATGCACGGTTCCTGGTGGAGGATGATGAGACCTGACGGACTCGCTTGCGCCCTTTAACCGGGCTTTTAGCGGCCCGCGCCGGTATTGCAAGCGCCGAGATCGGGAATCCGCCGGCTAAACTCAAGAAAGCTCCGCGCCATCGCCGGGCTGCAACAGGGAGCAGCGGACTTGCGCTGCTCCTTCTTCTCGTTGGGCATTGGATTTTCCCAAAACCGTCTCCACTTTTTGGGCCCGATGCCTCTAGCCCGCCTTGCCGCCGAGCCAGGCCGCGAATTGGTCGATGGTCTGGTCGGCGATCGTCTGCATGGTGGCCGGCGAGACCCCCTTCCAGCTGTCGCCGCCCGCGCTGGCGCCGGAATTGACCGACGGGGCCTTCTGCTGACCATTGATGCGGTGCAGCCGGTTGCCGGCGGGGTCATAGACATCCCAGACATAGATGACGGTGGTGTCGGCGCCTTCCGACATCGTCGAGAAATAGCCCTTCAGCACATGTGTCACGGTCTGGTCGGCGCTGCCGGCGAGCGTGATACCGCGCTGCCTGGCGCGGGTCTGCAACTCCGCCGTCAGAGGTGTCGCGGCTTCCACCGAAGCGCCGACGATCGGCGCGATCTGCAGGCGGGTCTTCGACAGGATGGCAGCGCTTTGGGCTGATGTGACCGGTGCGGCGGTGGTTGCGGGAGCGCCCGCCGTGCTGGTGGCGGGCAGCGTCTGGGTCGACGTCGCCGGCGGAGTGATCGCCGACGGTTCGAGCACGTCCTTTGCGTTGGTGCAGGCGGCAAGAGCCAATGCCACAAGCAATGACACGGTCGTCACATGCGATCGTCTCATTTGCCTTCTAACTCCTTGGCGAAGAACGCCTCCCATTGTGGATTCACTGTACGATCAAGTCGAGATCATGGCGGGACAGCGGCTTGGGCTGGGATTCGGTGGTCAGGTAGGTGCGGCCAAGCGTCATCGCCGTCTCGGTATCGGAGTCCATGATGATCATATGGGCGAACAGCGTCATGTTGGGCGCGATCGGTTCGGGATTGCCCTGGTAGAACATCGGCATGTCCATCCAGGACGGGGTGAAGCGGGCGCCGACCGAATAGCCGCAGGCGTTCAGCCGGTGCTTGGTCAGGCCGTGTGCCTCCATGGTGCGGGCATGCGCATCGAAGACGTCGCCGAAGCTGTTGCCCGGCGTCATCGCCTTTTCGACAGCCAGGAGTGCCGCGCGGGCGGCGTCGAACAATTCCTGATGGCGCTTCGACACCTTGCCGGTCAGCACCGTGCGCATCATCGGTGCGTGGTAGTGGTTGAAGACGCCGGCCCATTCGAGCGTCAGCTGGTCATTTTTGGTGAGCTTGCGGCGGCCGGCCTTGTAGCGGCACAGCAGCGCATCGACGCCGGAGCCGATGATGAATTCGTTGGCCGGATAGTCGCCGCCGCCGGCAAAGATCGCACCCTGCATGGCGGCCAGGATCAGGGCTTCGTCGCCGCCTTGCTTGATCAGCGGCAGCGCCGCGTCGAGCGCATCGTCGGAGAGATTGGCGGCCTTCTCGGCCTTGGCGATCTCGGCCGGGCTCTTGAACAGGCGCAGGCGGCCGACAATGCCGGACGCATCGGCGATCTGGCCGAAGGTCTGCAACTGTTCGTCGAGCCGTCGGCCATTGAACGCGGTCAGGCCATGGGTGTCGTATTCGACACCGATGCGGGCTCCGAGCAGGTCGAGTTCGTTGAGCAGATTACGCAGGTCTACCGCCGGATTGGCGCCATTACGGTCCGTCCACAAGACGATGTTGTCGATAATCGAGGTCTGACGCGCCTGGCGCAGGTCGGCCGAGCGGGTCAGCAGCACCATCGAACCGTCGGCCTTCACCACCAGGCACTGGAAGAAGCAGAAGCCGAACGTGTCGTAGCCGGTCAGCCAGTACATGCTTTCCTGCGCGAACAGCAGGATGGCATCAAGCTTCTTTTCGGCCATCTCGATGATCAGCCGGTCGCGCCGCGCGTCAAATTCAGATCGTTCAAAATGCAGCGCCATTATTCCCTCTCCAAGACGATTGCCGAAACCTGCCGGCCGTAATCGGGCTCCTTGCGATGCGTGGTGCGCCGGTAGGAGTAGAACAGGCCTTCCTCGGCGTAAGTGCAGCGGTCGAGGCCCTCAGCCGTCACGCCGGCCTCGGCCAGCCGGTCAACCGTGTAGCGGTTGAGGTCGAACATGGCATGGCCGGCATTGGCGGACGGCGCGAAATAGAGGATGTTTTCGGCGTCGGCATCGACAAAGCGGGCGACGAATTCCGGGCCGACCTCGTAGTTATCAGGGCCGATGGAGGGGCCCAGCACGGCGACGATGTTTTGACGCCGGGCACCGAGGCTTTCCATTGCCAGGATGGTGTTTTCGAGCACGCCGGTGAACGCGCCTTTCCAGCCGGCATGCGCGGCGCCGATGATGCGCGCCTCAGCATCCGCGAACAGCACGGGACCGCAATCGGCGGTCGAAGCGCCGATGGCGATGCCCGGCCGGTCGGTGACGATGGCGTCTGCCTTGGGCCGCTCGCCGGCAAAGGGCTCCCTGGCGATGATGACGTCGGGCGAATGGATTTGCCAGGCGGTCAACAGATGGTTCGCCGGCACGCCCATCCAGGCGGCGACGCGGCCGCGGTTCTCTGCGACCAGCGCCTGGTCGTCATTCGATCCGGTGCCGATGTTGAGGCCCTGGTAGATGCCGCCGGAGACACCGCCGATGCGGGTGAAATAGCCGTGGCGGATGCCTTGTGCCTGCGCCTTGTCCAGCAGCGGCGACCGAACGGGATCCGGTTTGGTCTGATTCAGCATGCGGGCGTTGTTGTCCGTGTGGGCGGTTTCGTCAAGAAGAAGGTGCTTGGTCGAGAACAGGCGCTGCAAAGCGCGGACGGGAGATTGGGAGGGGCGGCGGTAAAAAGTCAATCCGCCCCGGCGAAGGGCCGAACCGCCACGCCGCGAGGCAGTACCGCAAGCACCTTGAACAGCTCGCCCATGGCTTGCGGCCCTGCGAGGCGCTCGACGTCGCCGGCGATCCTTTCGCGCGCCGCCTGGCCGGCATCGGCGCCAAGCCGGCCGGCGCGCTCGAGGATGCCCATGCCGAGCAGGAAGTCGCCCTGTGTCGTCAGATGGGCTTCGAGGCCATGTGCACGCACGATCGCGGCCAGGGCGGCGAAATCGACATGGGAGGTGAGGTCGGCCTCACCGGGATTGGCCAGCACATCTTCGTGATCGTGGCTGCGCAAGGCCTGCAGCGTGTCCCCGACACCCGGCTGGAGATGGCCATAGTCGAGAAACAGGCCGGCGCCGCCATGCCTGGATATGCGCTCGGCGATCGTTGCCATGAGCGCGGTGCGGGCAGGCGCCACTTCGGCGATCGAACCTTGCGGCGCTTGGGTGGCATCGGCGGGCAGCAGCGTCGGGTCGACCGAGCCGGCGCCGGCGAAGAAGCAAAGGTCGTTGGTCTCGTCGAGGCCGACCACGCGCTCGCGCCAGCCGGCGCCGGCGCGGAGGAACTGGCGGATGGGCACGGCGTCGAACAGTTCGTTGCCGACGATGAACAGCGGTTGCTGCGGCAAGGTCTCGATGGTTTCATGCCAGCCAACCGCGAAGGGTGTGGCGCCAAGCGTCTGCTTTTGCACCTCGGTCAGGCGCGGGCTGGTCTCGATCATGGCGAAGGTGGCGCCGCTGGCCAGATCAGGATCGAGCCGCGACAGCGTACGCAGCATGTCCTTCATCAGCGTGCCGCGGCCGGGGCCGATCTCGGCGATGGTGGCCGGCAGCGGCCGGCCGCTCGCCTGCCACGCCTGGTACATCCACACGGCGACCAGTTCACCGAACATCTGGCTGATCTCCGGCGCGGTGATGAAGTCACCGGCCGCACCAAAAGGCTCGCGCGTCGTGTAGTAGCCGTCCGCCGGGTCGAACAGGCACATCGCCATGTATTCGTTGATCGGTATCGGCCCCAGGGCCTCGATCAGGTCGACGATGCGGGTCTTCAGCCGTGTCATGCCGGCTGCGGCTGCGTCACCGGCTTGGCGGTCAGCATCGCCCAGATGCCGGCCAGCACCATCGGCGTCGACAGGATCATGCCCATGGTCAGCCAGTTGGTGCCGAGGAGGTAGCCGAGCTGCTGGTCGGGCTCGCGGAAGAACTCGACAAAAATGCGCGACAGGCCGTAGCCGCAGATGAAGGCGCCGCCGACGAAGCGCGGCGTCTTCAGCTTGAGGCGCGAATGGGTGAGAATGCGCAGCACGAGGAACAGCACCACGCCTTCGAGAAGCGCCTCGTAGAGCTGGCTCGGGTGACGGGCAAACGGCCCGCCATTGGGGAATTCGAAAGCCCAGGGCACGTCGGTTGGGCGCCCCCACAACTCGGAGTTGATGAAGTTGGCGACGCGCACCAGGCCAAGGCCGACCGGCACGCCGGCCGCCACGACGTCAAACAGCGACCAGGTGCGGATGCCGCGCTTGATGGAAAACAGCGTCATGGCGAGGATGACGCCAAGCAGGCCGCCATGGAACGACATACCGCCTTGCCAGACCGCCAAGATATCGAGCGGGTGGGCGATGTAGCGTGGCAGATCATAGAACAGCACATAGCCGGTGCGGCCGCCGAGCACGACGCCGATGGCCGCCCAGACGATGAAGTCGTCGAGATCCTCCGGCTTCATCGGCAGGACGCCGTTCGGCCACAGCCTGGCATTGGCGGCGAGCCGCTTGGCGTACCACCAGGCAAACAGGATGCCGACGATATAGCCGACGCCATACCAGTGCACCGCCAGCGGCCCGATCTGGATGAGGATCGGGTTGATGTTGGGGAAGGGCAAGGAGGCCAGCGGCAGCAGGAAATATTCGTTCAACGGGGAACTCTCATTTCGAAACGCGTTTGCGCGCGGACCATGCGGCAGGGTTTTGGCAGGGTCAAGGCAAGGTGGGCGCCCTCGACTTGATGCCGCAGCGCGGCGCAACATGCTTGCATTCGACGCGCAGCGCCACTACGTCAATTTGTGCAAGCGCGAGGATTTGCCATGTCGACCGGACCGAACCGCATTCTCGATGAATTCGCCAAGCTGATGACCGACGCCGCCGGCGCCGCCCAGGGCGTGCGCCGGGAGGTGGAGACGGCCTTCAAGGGGCAGGCCGAACGCATTCTCAACACCATGGACGTGGTGCAGCGCGAAGAGTTCGAAGCCGCGCGCGAGATGGCCGCCAAGGCGCGGGAAGAAAACACTCGCCTTGCCGCCCGCATCGAGGCGCTCGAGGCGAAGCTTGCCGAACTGGCCGGCGACGCCACACCAGCGACGGCGGCCAAGCCGCGCACAAAAAAATAATCGTTAAACTTTTCCACATAGCCCGATCCTGAAAAGCGCTTTGCCGTGAATCGCTTAACGGCATTGCATGAATCTTTGTGACAGCGGCTTTCCACATGCAAATGACGCAGTGCGAAAAATTGGGCTGTTCACGCGACTCCCGATCAATAGACTGAATTTGTTGCATGATTCGGAGCAGGGTCATGCGACCGGGCGGTGGGGTCCGGTCTGGGGTCTTTGCGTCGAGAAGGTAGTCTTTTGCGCGAAGAAAGTCCTGGCCGTCCGAGTTCTAGACAAGATTGTTCGTTGTGTGTGCCCTCCCGCGGAGCGTGTGGCGGCGCTCGTACAGAACGACAGGAAGCATTCCATGGAACTTCTCGAACTCGAATTCTCCCGCGAAATCCATCCGGTGGATGTTATCGAGCAGGTGGCCCACAACAACGACTGGTCCTTTGAGCGGGCCGGCGACGACGAGATTTCGATCTCGGTTGCCGGAAGCTGGACCGACTATCACGTCTCCTTCTCGTGGATGGAGGATTTCGAGGCGCTGCACCTTGCCTGCGCCTTCGACATCAAGGTGCCGGAGACCCGCGCGCTGGAAGTGATGCGGCTCTTGTCGCTGATCAACGAGCAGATGCTGTTTGGCCATTTCGACCTCTGGGAGCAGGAGGGCGCGATCATGTTCCGCCAGTCGCTGCTGCTGGCCGGCGGGGTCGAGCCGTCGAGCCAGCAGGTCGAAGTGTTGCTGTCGTCGGCGCTGGAAGCCTGCGAATGCTATTTCCAGGCGTTCCAGTTCGTTGTCTGGTCGGGAACCTCGGCCAAGGACGCCCTGGCCGGCGTGCTGTTCGAGACCTACGGCAACGCCTGAGTCCCCGCAAGGCAGACAAGAACCAAGATGAGTTCGAACAGCGAGCGCAAGCCCGAGATCAGTTTTGCCGATTTCGATCGTGTCGACATCCGCGCCGGCACGATCGTCGAGGCCGAGCCGTTTCCCGAGGCGCGCAAGCCCGCATTCAAGCTGAAGATCGATTTCGGCGCCGGCATCGGCATCAAGAAATCGTCGGCGCAGATCACCAAATATTATACACCGGAGACGCTGATCGGCCGGCAGGTGTTCGCGGTGGTCAATTTCCCGCCGCGCCAGATCGGTCCATTCATGTCGGAAGTGCTGACGCTCGGCTTTCCCGACGAAGAGGGCGCGGTGGTGCTCGGCGCGATCGAGCGCAAGGTGCCGGATGGCGGCAGGTTGTTTTAGGCCGCCAGCTTGCGCGTCGTTCCCAGCGCTTCCTCGACCGTGTCGAGGAACATCTCTGCACAAGCCTTCCAGCTGTAGCGCATGGCGCGTTCGCGTGCTTCGGCACGGTCTACATTGAGCGCGGCAAGCGAGGCCTCGCGCAGATCGTTGGAGACCGCGCCGCCAAAGCCGTCGCCGACAATGTCGATCGGCCCGGTCACCGGATAGGCGGCAACCGGCGTGCCGCTGGCCAATGCCTCGATGATGACGTTGCCGAACGTGTCGGTGCGGCTCGGGAAGACGAAGACATCGGCCGAGGCATAGATCTCGGCCAGTTCGTCGTTGGGGCGATGGCCGAGGAAATGCGCTTGCGGATATTTTGCCTTCAGCCTGGCAAGCTCGGGGCCTTCGCCGACGATCACCTTGCTGCCCGGCAGGTCGAGGTCGAGGAAGGCGGAGAGGTTCTTTTCGATGGCGACGCGGCCGACGCAGAGGAAGACCGGGCCCGGGAAGCCGAGATCCTTCTTCTTGTCGGGCCGGAAATGATCGGTATCGACGCCGCGCGTCCACGGCCGCAGCTTGGTGAAGCCGCGCGCCGAGAGGTCGTCTGCGAGCGACTGGGTGGCGACCAGCGTGCCTTGGCCGGAATTGTGGAAATCGCGCAGCCAGCGATAGGCCCAGCTTTCCGGCACCGGCAGCCGTGCGCTGAGATATTCGGGGAAGCGCGTGTGATAGCTGGTGGTGAACGGCCGGCCGGCATTGCGGCAATAGCGCCGCGCCATGATGCCGAGCGGCCCTTCGGTGACGATGTGGATGTGGTCGGCCTTGCCTGCGTCGATCAGGCGCGCGACATGGCCGGGCGTGGTCAGCGCCAGCCTGATGTCGGGATAGGTCGGCAAGGGCAGGGTGCGAAAGATGTTCGGCGTCAGGAAATCCACGGCGACATCGAAAGATTTCAGCGTCTCGGTGAGTCGCTCCAGCGTGTGGACAACGCCGTTAACCTGCGGCCGCCAGGCATCGGTGACCATCAATATGCGCATGGCGGCCCTTTGCAGGAAAGGTCGACGGTTGCCTTGAGACGATGCCGGAACGGCGACCAGACCGCTGCTCTCGCTTCGCTCCAGCGCACCCGGACGGGCACGGGGTCGAAGTGAGGCGGCAAGGTCGAATCAATTGAGGTCGCGCGCTTCATGCGCGTTCTTGATCATGGTTTCATGACGGGCGGATGAAGCCTGTTTCCACTTTCGGTATCGTGCCGGTTATGCGGGAACCTTGATGATAGCGCGCAGTCCGCCGAGCGGGCTGTCTTCAAGGGTGATGTCGCCGCCATGGGAACGGGCGATGTCGCGGGCGATCGACAGGCCGAGCCCGGTGCCGCTGGCATCGAGGTTGCGGGCTTCGTCGAGCCGCACGAAGGGTTTGAAGACGTCTTCGCGCCGGTCGGCGGGAATGCCCGGACCATCGTCGTCGATGGTGACCAGCAGCGAGCCGCGGCCATGGGTGGCGTTGACTTCCACCGTCTTGGCATAGCGGAAGGCGTTGCCGATGACGTTGGACATCAATCGGGCAAAGGCGTTCGGCCGCACATGCACATCGGGGTCTCCGGCAAGCGTCGTCGACAGCTTGCGCTTGCGCAGCCTGGCTTCCTCGCCGAGCTTTTCGAAATAGGCCTCGAGATCGAACCGTCCGGCGTCTTCCGAAGCCTCGCCACGGGCAAAGGCGAGATAGCCTTCGAGCATCGACTGCATGTCGTCGATGTCCTGGTCGAGCGCGGCCTTGGTCTCGGCCTTGCCGCCGGAAAGCGCCAACTGCAGCTTGAAGCGGGTGAGGATGGTTCGCAGGTCATGACTGACGCCGGTCAGCATGGCGGTGCGCTGCTCGATCTGGCGCTCGATGCGTTCGCGCATCTGCATGAAGGCAAAGCCGGCGCGGCGAACCTCCTCGGCGCCGCGCGGCCGGAAGTCACGCGGCATCGGCCGGCCCTTGCCGAAACTTTCGGCGGCTTCGGCAAGCATCAGGATCGGCCGGATCTGGTTGCGCAGGAAGGGAATGGCGATCATCAGGAGCACCAGCGAGGTGCCGACCATCCAGATAAGGAAGATGTGGGTGTTGGAGGCATAGGCCTGGCTGCGGCGCACGAAGACGCGCAGCACCTTGCCCTCGAGCTGCACGCGCACCTCGACGATGTTGGAGTTGCCGACCGTGTCGATCCAGAACGGGCGGTTAATCTGGCGGGTGATCTCCGACGAGAGAACATCATCCAAAATCGAGAAAAACGGTTTTGGGCCAGGCGCGGGCAGCGGGTCGGGCGGCAAGAGGTCGACCTTCAACTGCATGCGGTCCTGGGCGATGCGTATGATGTTGGTGTAGTCGGCATCGCGCGGATAGGTTTCGATCAGGTCGATGATGGCGGCGATGTCGCGCACGGTGGCCTGCGACAGGCGCTGCGTCACGGTTGCCCAATGACGTTCCATGAAGACGAAGGCGACGACCGATTGCAGCAGGATCATCGGCGCGATGACGATGATCAGCGAGCGGGCATAGAGCCGCTTGGGCATATACAGCGAGACGAGGCGCCAGAAGCGGTTCCAGGCGCGCGGCACCGCCTTCAGCGTCCGCGCGGCGCGTACGCTCAAGCCGCCATTGCCCGGCTGTTCCAGTTCCGTGGTTGCCATTCGCTCATTTCGCTTGCCCGCAGCCGCTCAGCAGGCCGCAGGCGGCATTCTATTCCACGCTGAGCCGATACCCAATACCGCGCACGGTCTGCAGCCAGACCGGGTTGGACGGATCGCGCTCGATCTTGCGGCGCAGCCGGTTGATCTGGACGTCGATGGTGCGCTCGCCGACCTCCGAATCGTCACCGACAAGCTCGTGGCGGGGTATCGTCTCGCCGGCCCTTGCCGCGAAGATCGCCAGGATCTCCTGCTCGCGGTCGGTCAGCTTCAGCGCCTCGCCGCCACGCTTCAACTCGCGCCGGGCGATCTGGAAGGTGTAGGGGCCGAAGACCAACTGCTCGACCTTGGGCGTGGTCGCCGGGCCACCACGGCGAAGGATGTTGTTGATGCGCAGGATCAGCTCGCGCGGATCGAACGGCTTCGGCAGGTAGTCGTCGGCGCCGGCCTCAAGCCCTGAGATGCGGCTGTCGGTCTCCGACAGGGCCGTCAGCATCAGGATCGGTACGTTCTTTTCGGCTCGCAGCGACTTGGTCAGGTCGACGCCCGTTTCACCGGGCATCATGACGTCCAGCACCAGAAGGTCGAAGTCGAGGCCGGCAAGCTTGCGCCTGGCTTCGCCGGCATTGCCGGCGACGGTGACGCGAAAGCCGTTTTCGGTCAGATACTGCTTGAGAAGATTGCGGATGCGGGTGTCGTCGTCGACGACAAGCAGATGCGGCGCGTCGTCGTCCGGCGCGGCCGCGTGATCGACCCGTTCAGTGCTCTCCATGGCTTTTCCCTGACATTTTTGCGGACCCAACGTCGATCTGCGCCCTCAGTTCCGGATTGACCATCGCTTCGAGGAACCGTTCCACCAAGGTCCGTTCGGTTACTCCGGAATCCCCCAATGCAGCATGGATGCGGCGCGACTGTGGCCGCGCCAGCGCCAGCGCCAGCGCACGGCCCTTGGCGGTCGGATAAAGTTCGCGCTGTCGGCGGTCGCGCGGACCTTGCAACTGCACGACATGGTCGGTGTCGATCAACTGCTTGAGCACACGGGCCAGGCTCTGTTTGGTGATCTTCAGCACGTCGAGCAGTTCGGCTACCGTCAGGCCCGGCCTGCGGTTGACGAAATGCAGCACCCGGTGGTGGGCCCGGCCAAAGCCGTAGTCGGCCAGGATCTGGTCCGGATCGGAGGTGAAGTCACGATAGGCAAAGAAGAGCAGCTCGATGATGGCGAAGTCGATGCCGTCCTCGACCGACATCGCGGTCCTGATCGGTTTTCCTGCGGCTGGGCTTCGATCCGTCATTATTTCTCCGTGGGAAAGAGAGATTATGTCAGTACTATTGACGTAATTTCCCTGCAATGGTAATTTTTGACAAGCTTTTGGGCGGATTGCGAACGAAAAGGCAAGGGAAGCCGGTTTTTCCGGAATTTCCTAAGTTTGCCAGAGCGCAATTATCCGCCTACGCTCCACCATAAAAGCCGCTTTGGGCGGCCGACACGAAACACACAACGATACAAGTATCCGGGCTGCCGCCCGTGGGAGGTTACCATGGCATCCGTTCCCTTCGATCAACTCGATGGCTCCATCTGGATGAACGGCGAATTCGTCCAATGGGGTGACGCCAAGATCCATGTGCTGACGCACGGGCTGCATTACGCCAGCGCCGTTTTCGAGGGAGAACGCGCCTATGGCGGCGAGATCTTCAAGCTCAACGAACACACCGAGCGCCTGCATGAATCGGCACGCCTGCTCGGTTTCAATATCCCCTATACGGTGGCCGAGCTCAACGACGCCTCATCCACGCTTCTCAAGAAGCAGGGTTTCCAGGACGCCTATGTCCGGCCGATTGCCTGGCGCGGCAGTGAGCAGATGGGCGTCTCGGCGCAGAACAACCGCATCAACTGTGCCATCGCCATCTGGCAATGGCCGAGCTATTTCGATCCTGCGCAGAAGCTGAAAGGCATCCGTCTCGATGTGGCGGAATGGCGCCGGCCCGACCCGCGCACCGCGCCTTCCAGGTCGAAGGCCGCCGGCCTCTACATGATCTGCACCATGTCCAAGCACGCCGCCGAGGCCAAGGGCTATGCCGACGCCATGATGCTCGACTGGCGTGGCCAGGTCGCCGAAGCGACCGGAGCCAACATCTTCTTCGTCAAGGAGGGCAAGATCCACACACCCAAGCCTGACTGCTTCCTCGACGGTATCACCCGCCGCACGGTCATTGGGCTGGCCAAGGATCGCGGCCTGGAGGTGATTGAACGCGCCATCCTGCCGGAAGAGCTGGAAAGCTTCGAGCAGTGCTTCCTGACCGGGACGGCGGCGGAAGTGACGCCGGTTTCCGAGATCGGGCCTTACCGATTCGAGGTCGGCGAAATAGCCAAGAATCTTATGAATGACTATTCTGCGGCCGTTCAGCCCAAGCACGCGATCGCCGCAGAATAACGAAAGTCACAGCTTTTTTAGGAAGTAGGGGCGGTTTTCGGGCCGCCCCTTTTATTTCAGCGTTTCTGCATTTGACTTTCGTCCAATTCGGCGTCTCATGATGGTGTCGGCCCGGGAGGCTGACAGCTATGGAGGGACTAATCATATGGACATGAACACGCTTCTTCCGATCATCATACAGGTGATTACTGGCGTCATCGGTGGTCAGGCGGTCGGTGCGGCGCTCAAGACGGCGGCGATGGGTCAGCTTCCCAAAATCCTGGGCGGAGCCATTGGCGGCGTCGGCGGTGCGGCGATCCTCGGCAGCCTGCTGGGTGGCGGTGCGGTCGATCCGGCGGCTGCGGCAGCAGCAACGAGCGGTCTCGGCAGCGCGCTGAACCTGCAGAACATCGTCGGCGGCGCCGGCGGCGGCGCGATCCTGACCGCCATTCTCGGCGCGGTCATGGGCGCCATGAAGAAGTAGGCGGGCCGTTTCGGTCTTTTCAAATGGGCGGCTTCGGCCGCCCATTTCCGTTTTCGGAGCTACCGATTGTTCGTCTTTCGAGGGTGGACGCCCTTTGTCCGCGCCTCTACATCACCCGTGAACATCGAAAGGACGATCATGGGTCAGCTCAATGCCGGCATCGTGCCGGTCACACCGTTCCAGCAGAATTGTACCATCCTGTTCGACATGGATGACAAGCATGGCGTCGTCGTCGATCCGGGCGGCGATATCGACAAGGTGCTGGCGGTGCTGAAGGACAATGCGATCTCAGCCGGGGCGATCTGGATAACGCATGGCCACATCGACCATGCCGGCGGCGCAATGGAGTTGAAGGAGGCGCTCGGCGTCGAGATCATCGGTCCGCATGAGGCCGACAAGTCGCTGCTCGACAATCTGGAAAACCAGGGCAAGCGCTACGGCATCGCCGGAGCGCGCAACTGCGTGCCCGACCGGTTCCTGTCCGAAGGCGAGACCGTGTCGTTCGGCGGCCATGTGTTCGAGGTGCTGCACTGCCCCGGCCATGCACCAGGTCACGTCGTCTACTACAACCGCGCGGCCAAGTTCGCCCATGTCGGCGACGTGCTGTTCCGCGGCTCGGTCGGCCGCACCGATCTGCCGGGTGGCGACCATGCTGCACTGATCGCTTCGATCAAGGACAAACTCCTGCCGCTCGGCGACGACATCGGCTTCATCTGCGGCCACGGTCCCGGCGGACGTTTTGGCGAGGAGAGGCGGACCAATCCTTTTCTCGTTTAGAGCAATTCACCATTTCACGGAAACGGCGGGGCCGCTCTAACCTTTGTTCTGACTCAATTCCCAAGGGAAAACGCTTTGCGCTTTTCCCGGGAAACCGTTTCACACTTTTCCTGGAATTGCTGTAGGGCGTGCCGATATTCGCCTGCCCCAATCCTGTGATGCTCCAAACAAAAAAGCGCTGGCCTTGCGGTCAGCGCTTTTCTGTTGGGGCAGGGAGGCCCTGGTTTAGTTCGCCGTGCAGAAATGCTGTTCGCCGTCATTGCCGGTGAACGTGCCGGTGCGGGAATTGAAGGTGCGGTAGCGGTCCGAGCAGTATTCGTACCAATCACGCGTCCACGGCTCGGCATAACGATCAGCGTAGACCACCCGCGGCTCCGCATAGTAGCGGCGGACCGGGGCCGGGCGCACCACCACGTCACGATCGTAGTAACCGTCATCGTAGTAGCGGTCAGCGTCGGGCGGCGGGCGGTCATTGGCCAATGCGCCACCGATCAGCGCACCGGCCGCGAGGCCGAGCACGCCGGCGGCAATGGCATCGCCGTTGCCATGATGGCCATGATGGCGGCGCCAATCACGTGCGTTGGCGGCGGGCAAGGCCGAAAGCGTGGTGGCGACCACGGCAGCGGCCAGGACGGCGGTCTTGAAAATTCGGTTCATCTCGGTCTCCTTCGTGCCGGCCCGTGTAGTTTCGGGGATGCGGTCCGGCTTTACCAAAGACTAATATGCAACCGTGGCTGAACGGGGGCTGAACGGATTTCGACGAATTTATTCAAAACAGGCGTCAAAGGTCACGCGCCCTCCAGGGAGCGAAAACCATCGCCGGTCCAGGCCGGCTCAGCCGACCGACAGGTTGACGGCCTTGGGTCCCTTGCCGCGCTTGTCCGGCTCGGTGTCGAACGACACTTTCTGGCCATCCTCCAGGCCGGGAAGGCCGGACGCCTGCACGGCTGAAATATGGACGAAAACATCCTTCGCGCCATCATCGGGCGTGATGAAGCCGAAGCCCTTGGCATGGTTGAAGAATTTGACGGTGCCGGTCTGCGGCATGGGAAGCTCCTTTGTCCCATAAACTCCAGTCTCGGGCCGGCAAATGCCCGAGTGGAAATTTGTCCTTTATTTTAGCGTCATCGGCAAGAGAAAGTTTTGCGGGCGTCTAAAGCACGTTGCGGCACGCTTTGGCTCTTTGTTTTTATGCAAGTCGTTGCCCAGAACCTGGCGGCTGGGCGACATCACCGGCCCGCGCCTTCGATAAGGAAAAGGCGCGACGAAGATCGCCGCGCCTTTCAAAAATTCAGATCCCTCTCCAGGCCAGCTGCAGGCATGGAGCCTCCGTCGCACGTCCGAGTGACATGCGGCGCGCCGATGGCTCAGGCTGCGCGGAGGTTGACGGCCTTGGGGCCCTTGCCCATGCGGTCCGGCTCGACGTCGAAGGTGACCTTCTGGCCGTCGACGAGCGTGCGCAAGCCGGAGGCTTCGATCGCGGAGATATGGACGAACACATCCTTGGCGCCACCATCGGGCGTGATGAAACCGAAGCCTTTGGTCGCGTTGAAGAATTTAACGGTGCCGGTCTGGGCCATTGGGGAAACTCCTTCACCCGTTCAGTCTTTGGTGGTCCCGCCCGCCGCCTGGCGCAAAGGGCAGTTCCCGGTGGTTGCTTCGGCAGTCATGCATTGGCGCATGGTCAAACCCCCCGCCGAAAACGGGGCCGTCAGAGATTCACAGTATCGGGGAAAGGTCGTCCAAAACGTTCCGCTCTCCGGGTCGCAAATGCCCGAACACGGAATTTATCGCACGGAAACGTGATGGTTGCAAGATACCGCCGCGGGCCGCCGTACTGGCGCATCCCGACGCATCAATCGACTGACCTGAGCATCGATGGGCTCGGCATAGGCTTGCTTGCCGGCCGGGTCATCGGCCAGAGCCGGGCCACGAATGGGCCAGACATCGCGGCGCGCTGACCTCCCTTGCGGTCCAGGCGCCGTTATCGTTTGCCGAGCTCAAACGGGGGTTGCATTCGGCAAGGGAATGGCGAGGATCGGTAACCGGGGACCGATCGTGGGAGATCATCATGAAATTTCTGGCGGCAATCTTTTCGCGGCAGGGTTTTGTCATCTTGTTGCTGTCGGCAATTCTTGCCGCCTGCACCGTTGTCGTCGATGAGGGACCAGGGCCACGCCCGCGTCCGCCACGGCCCGAGCCGCAATATTGCAGCAAGCAGTACGAGCCGGTC
>NZ_RZTC01000052.1:0-41874 GCF_004023165.1 Mesorhizobium sp. M7A.F.Ca.MR.176.00.0.0
ACGTCGACCAGTTCGAGACTGCCGCCGCCCAGATCGCCGGCGATGCCATCGGCCGGATGGAAGCCGGAAATGACGCCGAGCGCCGAATAATACGCTTCCTGACGGCCGCTGATGACACGGATCTCAGTCTTCAGCACCTCCTCGGCGCGGTGAATGAAATCAGGGCCATTGACCGCCTCGCGGGCCGCGGCGGTGGCCAGCACATACATCTGCTCGGCGCCGGCCTGGTCGGAAAGCGCGCGAAAGCGACGGAACTCTTCCATCGAGCGCGTCACCGCCTCGGGGTCGAGCTTGCCGGTCGAAACGATGCCCCGGCCGAGACCGGCCAGCATCTTTTCGTTGAACAGCATGGTCGGCGAGCGCGCCAGCCCCTCATAGACGACGAGGCGGATCGAGTTCGATCCGATGTCGATGATGGACAGCGGTCGGCGGTCCTGCAGCCGGCCTTGGGAATCAGACAGCATCAGCCGGACGCTGCGGCGTTCTTCTTGCGGCGCTTGAACTGCGCAATGCGCTTGGGCGCATGCGACTTCAGCGCGTCACCCCGTCCCGACAGGCTCGGATTGGTCATGAAATATTCCTGCGCGTTGAACGGTTCCTCGCCCTCCTCCAGCACGACGCGCCGGGAGGTTCCATCAGCCAATACGTCGAAACTTTGCTGATTGTCCATGATGTTGCCCAGCATGATCTGGCCAAGGATCTGTTCGTGCACAGTTGGATTCGTGATCGGCACCATGGTTTCGACGCGGCGGTCGAGATTGCGCGGCATCAGATCGGCCGAGGAGATGTAGACGATTGCTTCGTCCGACGGCAGGCCGTGACCGTTGCCGAAACAATAGATGCGGCTGTGCTCGAGAAAACGGCCGACGATTGATTTTACGCGGATGTTTTCCGACAGGCCGGGAACCTGCGGCCGCAGGCAGCAGATGCCGCGCACGACAAGGTCGATCTCGACGCCGGCGCGGCTGGCATCGTAGAGCGCGTCGATGATGATCGGATCGACGAGTGCGTTCATCTTCATCCAGATGCGCGCCGGTTTCCCCTGCACCGCGTAGGCAATCTCGTCGGCAATGTGCTTGAGGATGCGGCTTCTCAGCGTGAACGGCGAGATCGCCAGCCGCATTTCGTCCGTCGGCTCGGCATAGCCGGTAATGAAATTGAAGAGCTGGGCGACATCGCGGGCAATCGTCGGATCGGTGGTGAAGAAGGACAGGTCGGTGTAGATGCGCGCCGTTACCGGATGGTAGTTGCCGGTGCCGAGGTGCACGTAGTTGCGCAGCTTGCCGTCCTCGCGCCGAACCACCAGCGACATTTTCGAATGGGTTTTCAGCTCGAGAAAGCCGAACACGACCTGCACGCCGGCACGCTCCAGATCGCGCGCCCAGCGAATGTTGGCTTCTTCGTCGAAACGCGCCTTGAGCTCGACCAGCGCGGTGACCGACTTGCCGGCCTCGGCCGCGTCGACCAGCGCACGCACGATCGGGCTGTCATTGGAGGTGCGGTAAAGCGTCTGCTTGATCGCCACCACTTCCGGATCGGCCATCGCCTGGCGCAGGAACTGCACCACGACGTCAAACGATTCGTAAGGGTGATGGACGACGATGTCCTTCTCGCGGATGGCGGCGATTGTTTCGCCGCCATGCTCGCGGATACGCTCGGGAAAACGCGGATTGTAGGGCATGAATTTCAGGTCGTCGCGAGGGACGGCGACGATCTCGGAAATCTGGCTGAGCGCCAGCGGCCCGGTGAGCACGCTGATGCGGCTCGACGACACGCCAAGCTCGCCTGCCACGAAGTCGCGCAATTCGCCAGGCATCAGCCTGTCGAATTCGATGCGGATCACCGAACCGCGCCGCCGCCGCTTCAGCGCCGTTTCGAACAGGCGCACGAGGTCCTCGGACTCCTCCTCGACCTCGATATCGCTGTCGCGAATGATGCGAAACGTGCCGGAGCCCTTGACCTCATAGCCGGGGAAGAGCTTGCCGATATAGAGGCCGACCGCCTCTTCCAGCGGGATGAAGCGGACATGATGCTTGCGGTCCGGCAGGCGGATGAAGCGCTTCAGCGCCACCGGCAGGCGCAGCAGCGCGCGCATCTCCTCACCATTCTTGCGATGGCGCAATTGCAGCGCCATCGAGAAGCCGAGATTGGGAATGAACGGGAACGGGTGCGCCGGATCGATCGACAGCGGGGTGAGCACCGGGAAAACCTGTTCCTGGAAATGGTCTTCCAGCCAGATTTTCTCGTCCTTGGTCAGCGCATCGCGGGTGATGCTCTCGATGCCTTCCTTGTTGAGCAGCACGGTAAGCGCCGAAAGGCTCTTCTGCTGGTCTTCCTGCAGCCGCTCGACCTCACGCAGCAGCTGTTCGAGCTGCTGTTCGGGGGTGCGGCCGTCAGGGCTCTTCAGCGTAATGCCTTCTCGTACCTGGCCGGCAAGACCGGCAACACGGACCATGAAGAACTCGTCGAGATTGGCGGCCGAGATCGACAGGAAGCGGACGCGCTCCAGCAGCGGATGATTGAGGTTCAGCGACTCCTCGAGGACGCGCCGGTTGAACTGCAGCCAGGAAAACTCGCGGTTGACAAACCGGTCCGGATTGCCGCCCTCCGGGCGAGCCACCTCGACATCCACGAATTCGTTCTGCACCGGCTTCAGTTCGTTCATGATTCCCGCTCTTCCACACCGTCAGCCAGCTAAAGCGCCGCACGTCATTCAGGAGGCGCAAAGGACGCTCTGCCACTCCAAGGCGACGCATGGTCCTTGCCGAAAACCGGTGTCGGTCTTCGGGGCCATGCGTTAACCGGCTTAACTTATCCTCTGACAGGCTTTTGCGACAGTTTCATTTCATCGAACTTGCAAAGAGCCCTGATATGATCCAGATGCAGACGAGACTGCGTTAAGGAGACGACGATGGCAGGCGGTTCCATTCCCCATTTTCAGAACGATGCGGGCTATCAGGCAATCGACATCGGCGTGAAGGAATTCATGTGCACGGGCGCCAATCCGCCTTTCGACCACCCGCATGTGTTTCTGGACATGGGCGACGACAACGAAAAAGTCTGCCCCTATTGCTCGACGCTCTACCGCTATTCTCCGAAGCTGAAGGCAACGGAAACGCTGCCGGCCGGCTGCATCTACATAGAACAGGCCGCCTGAGTCTTTCGCGGCCAGCCCGATGAACGACACGCGCTCCCGGCAAGTCGTCATCGCCGGGGCGGGAGTCGCCGGGCTAACCGCAGCGCTGGCTTTCGCCGAACGCGGCTACCCTGTGAAAGTGTTCGAACAGGTGCAGCGCCTGGAAGCGGCAGGCGCCGGCATCCAGCTTTCTCCCAACGCGACACGCATCCTTCGCCAGCTTGGTGTGCTCGACAAGCTGCTGCCGGCAACGGTGCGGCCGGAAGCGGTGGTCCTGAAGGACGCCGCGACGTTGCGCGAACTGGCGCGGGTGCCGTTGGGGCAAGCCGCCGAAACGCGCTGGCAGGCGCCCTATCTCGTCGCTCACAGGGCTGATCTGCAGAGCGCGCTGATGGCACGGGTTTCCGAGATACCGGATATCCATCTTACCACCGGCGCCCGCGTCAGCAGCGCTGCCACCGGCCCCCATGGCATCACCGCGACGGCCGAGATCGACGGCAAAACCATCAAGGCTGAGGGCTTCCTGCTGATCGGAGCCGATGGTGTCTGGTCGTCGGTGCGCGCACTTGTCGATTCGGCCAAAAAGGCGGCCTTGCCGACAAGCCATTTTTCCGGCGAGCTGGCCTGGCGCGCGACCATTGCCGCCGAAAGCGCTGCCGGACAAGCCTTTGCCGCGATCGGTGTAACCAATTGCGTCACCACCTTCCTGCATCCCGGCTTCCATATGGTGGCCTATCCCGTCAGCAAGGGTGCGGCCTTCAATCTCGCGGCCTTCACCAGGGGCGACCGCATTGCCGAGGGCTGGTCCGGCAACGCCGACGCCGGGATCCTGACCCGAGCCCTGCGCGGCACCGCGGCAGAACTTGCCCGTCTGGTCGAGCAGGCCGGCCCGTGGACCGCATGGCCGATCCACACTGTTGACCCGCAACAGCCCTGGACAACACCGAACGGCATTGCGCTGATCGGCGACGCCGCGCATGCGATGACCCCATTCGCTGCGCAAGGTGCGGCGATGGCGATCGAGGATGCGGCGACGCTTGCCGACATCATCGCCGACTTCCCTGCCGACCCCCTGGCCGCACTTGCCGTCTGGGAGCAGTCTCGGCGGCCGCGTGTCGCGCAGGTCGCCCGACGCGGCGCTGTCAACCGGCTGGCCTGGCATGCCTCGGGTCCAGTGGCGATTGCGCGCAATGTGTTCCTGAAGGTGCGCTCGTCGGAAAAACTCGCGGCGGATCTGGACTGGCTCTACGGCTGGCGGGCTCATTAGAATGCTTACATCGATAGAATGCTTACATCGGTCGACCTTGACGTAATGGCAATTTGTAGTTACATTTTTGTAGTCAACGAGGCGCAAATTGCGATTTGAATGGGACGCCGAAAAGGCGAAATCCAATTTCCGCAAGCATGGCGTAAGCTTCGACACCGCCGTTCGTGTTTTCGCCGATCCTTTCGCGCTATTGGAGCATGATCGAATTGAAGGGGGCGAATATCGTTGGCAGACAACCGGCTTGGTTGACACCGCATTGATATTGCTGGTTGCACACGCAGATCGAGAGGAAGACGGGATCGAGGTGATCCGCATCATTTCAGCGCGGCGAGCTACGTCCAAAGAGAAAAGGCATTATGCGCAAAATCGTTCGATATGAATTCGACCCGGCCAATCCGCCTCCTCTGACAGAAGCACAGAAAGCGGAGATCGCGGCTTTGAAGGCGCGACCAGAGGATGATGTCGACACGAGCGACATTCCCGAATTGACCGAGGAATTCTGGCAGAACGCCGTCCGAAATCCTTATTTCAAGCCGGTCAAGCAACAACTGACCCTGCGTCTCGATTCTGACCTCGTCGCCTGGTTCAAAAGGCGCGCACCGGATGGTCGCGGCTACCAGGGTGCAATCAACAGAGCGCTTCGAGAATATGTGTCCAAACAGGATCGCAAGGCCGGCTGATCACCGGAATGGCCTTCAATTATACAGCCGCATCGACAGGCCAAGCGATACAGGCAGCGGGTTCCACCAGCCGGTGCGCAGGCCGGCGATGCGCAAGGCCGCCGCCGTCCAGGTGTTGCAGCCGACCAGTGCGTTGAAATGGCCATTGGCTTCGTAGAAGCCGTCGAACCTGGAATAGGCTGCGTCCGGAACGAGGGTCGGGCCTTTCGGTCCCCGCTGGAAACTTGCATCGATGAAATCGAGCAACGCCGTGAACCGATCCTCGGTGATGTCGAATCCCGCGATATCGGGGCGCGGTTCGAGGATGTCACCGGCGACATCGACATGCATGACCGACGCGTCGAGTGTCAGTGCCTTCATCACCGGCACCGCCTTCAGCTCGGACCATGTCGGCGTCTCCAGGTAGAAGGCGCGGCCGCCCCAGCCGAAGACGATGTAGCGGACCTCCGGCCTGTCGGCCGGTATGCCCGCGTCGACCAGGAAATGGAAACGCCGGCGCACGGCGTCATCGACCGGGATGGCGATATCGGTGTGGATCGGATTGTTCAGCACCAGGATGTGACGCGTCGCGGCTGGCACGGCGGCGGCGGCCGGCCACAGCGGCCGTGGCACGAAGGTGCCCGTCGTCAGGGCGAGTGCGACGAGAACCAACAGAAGACCCAGAAAACGTCCCAGTCTTTTCATGAAAGGCGGCCCTGCAAACGCGCTCCGGCGCGACACGAACGCCCGCCTGTTATCCATACGCAAAAGAGCCCGGCAGTGTTTCAGCCGGGCTCTTCGTGGCCGTCGAGGCCTAGTGCAGGATCTGCGACAGGAACAGCTTCGTGCGCTCGTGGCGCGGGTGGTCGAAGAACTCGGCCGGCGTGTTCTGCTCGACGATCTGGCCCTGGTCCATGAAGATTACACGGTTGGCGACCTTGCGGGCGAAGCCCATCTCGTGGGTGACACACAGCATGGTCATGCCTTCCTCGGCAAGGCCAACCATGGTCTCCAGCACTTCCTTGATCATCTCCGGATCGAGCGCCGAGGTCGGCTCGTCGAACAGCATGATGCGCGGGTTCATGCACAGCGAACGGGCAATCGCCACACGCTGCTGCTGGCCGCCGGACAATTGGCCGGGATATTTGTGGGCCTGTTCCGGAATCTTGACGCGCTTGAGGAAATGCATGGCGATTTCCTCGGCCTGTTTCTTCGGCGTCTTGCGCACCCAGATCGGCGCCAGCGTGCAGTTCTCCAGGATGGTCAGATGCGGGAACAGGTTGAAGTGCTGGAACACCATGCCGACCTCGCGGCGCACCTCGTCGATCTTCTTGAGATCGTTGGTCAGTTCCTTGCCATCGACGATGATCTTGCCCTTCTGGTGCTCCTCCAGACGGTTGATGCAGCGGATCATGGTCGATTTGCCGGAGCCGGAGGGGCCGCAGATGACGATACGCTCGCCGCGCATCACTTTCAGGTTGATGTCCTTCAGCACATGGAACTCGCCGTACCATTTGTGCATGGCGATGATGTCGATGGCGACATCGGTCGTCGAAATCTGCATCTTGGCGGCGTTGACCTTGATCTCTTCGGCGCTGACGGCATTTTCGGTGGCCATGACAGGGATCCCCTTGTTCTTTTGTCGTTGGTAGTGATGCATGTCGTTATCCCAAAACCGCTATACACTTTTGGGCGACATGCATTCAGCGTTTGTGGCCGGTGTCGAGCCGGCGTTCGGTGTACATTGAATAGCGCGACATGCCGAAGCAGAACAGCCAGAAGACGAAGGCCGCGAAGATCAGGCCTGACCTCGCCGTCTGCGCGGTTGCCCAGTTTGCATCGGAGAAATTCTGTTTGACGATGCCGAGCAGGTCGAACATCGAGATGATGATGACCAGGCTGGTGTCCTTGAACATGCCGATGAAGGTGTTGACGATGCCTGGAATAACCAGTTTCAGCGCCTGCGGCATGACGATGAAATACATTTTCTGCCAATAGCCGAGACCGAGCGAATCGGCACCTTCATACTGGCCCTTGGGGATCGCCTGCAGGCCGCCGCGCACCACTTCGGCCATATAGGCCGCGGCAAACAGCGACACCCCGATCAGCGCGCGCAGGAACTTGTCGAACGACACACCCTCCGGCAGGAACAGCGGCAGCATGACGCTGGCGAAGAACAGCACGGTGATCAGCGGGATGCCGCGCACCGTCTCGATGAAGACAACGCACAGCGTCTTGATGATCGGCATCTTGGAACGGCGGCCGAGCGCCAGCACGATGCCGAGCGGCAGCGACACGGCAATGCCGACGAAAGACAGGCTGAGCGTCACCAAGAGCCCACCCCAAAGCGAGGTCTCGACATGCGGCAGGCCGAACATGCCGCCGACCAGCAGGACGAAGGCGACGATCGGCAGCACGAAGAACAGCAGAACCGCATTCAGCCCTTTGCGCGGCACCTTCGGGATCAGCATCGGCACCAGCAGCGCCACGAACAGGATAGCGACCAGGATCGGCCGCCAGCGCTCCTCGATGGGATAGCGCCCGAGCATGAACTGGCCGAATTTGGCATTGACGAAAGCCCAGCAGGCGCCGGTCCAGCCATCCGGCTGGATGCCGCCTTGCGCCACCGTGGCGCATACGGTTCGGTCCGGTCCCGTCCACACGGCGTTGATGAACGCCCAATTGATGATTTGCGGCAGGATCATCGCCACCAGGGCGATGCCGACGATCGTCAAGATGGTGTCGCCGGCAGAAGCGATCAGGTTCTTGCGCACCCAAGCGCCGAGGCCGGTGACGCTGGCGGGCGCCGGCTGCGCCAGCACCATTTCGGTGCGCACCCAGGACATATCATGTTCTTGCATGTCCTTACCTCACCTCTCCACCAGCGCCATCTTGGCGTTGAACCAGTTCATCACAAGCGAGGTCAGGAGGCTGATGGCGAGGTAGATCACCATCATGATCACCACGCCTTCGACGGCCTGGCCGGTCTGGTTCAGCACCGTCCCGGCGGTCGCCGTCAGGTCCGGATAGCCGATGGCGATGGCCAGCGACGAGTTCTTGGTCAGGTTGAGATACTGGCTGGTCAGCGGCGGAATGACGATGCGCATGGCCTGCGGCACGACGACCAGCCGCAGGATCGATCCGGACCGCAAGCCCAACGCACCGGCAGCTTCCGTCTGGCCCGCGCTGACACCCCTGATGCCGGCGCGCACGATCTCGGCGATGAAGGCGGCGGTATAGCAGGACAGCGCCAGATAAAGCGACAGGAACTCCGGCCGGACCTGGAAGCCGCCGGTCAGGTTGAAAGTCGACTGCTTCGGGTAGTCGAAGCTCAGGGGAAAGCCGCTCAGCGCATAGGCGAGCAGCGGCAGCCCGACGATCAGCGCCGCGGACGTCCAAAACACTGGAAATTGCTGGCCGGTCGCCATCTGCCGTTGCCGCGCCTTGCGCGCGACGAACCACGCCATGGCGATGCCGACAAGCAGGGCGACGAAGATCAGCCATGAGCCGTCGCCCCACACGGCGCGTGGAAAATAGAAACCGCGCTGGTTGAGGAAGGAGCCGAACGGCAGGTTGTAGCTGTCGCGTGGTGCCGGCAGCACGGCCAGCACGCCGGAATACCAGAAGAAGATGACCAGCAGCGGCGGGATGTTGCGGAAGACCTCGACATAGACGGTGCAGATCTTCCGGATCAGCCAGTTCTGCGAGAGCCGGCCGATGCCGATGACGAAGCCGATGATTGTCGCGGTGATGATGCCGACGATGGCGACGATGAGCGTGTTGAGGAGGCCGACCAGAATGGCGCGGCCATAGGTCGAATCCGACGAATAGGCGATCGCGCTCTCGCTGATGTCGAAGCCGGCGCGGCCCTTGAGGAAGCCGAAGCCTGAAGCGATGCGCAGCCGCGTCAGGTTGTCGATGACGTTGTGGGCAATCCACCAGACGCCCGCCACCAGCAGCACGACGACCAGCACCTGGAAGAATATGCCCCGGATTTTCGGATCGTTGATGAAGGAGCCGCGGCTGGGCTCCTCGCGAAGTACGTCCTGCGATGCCATTCGACCGTCCCCTGGAAAGAGAAACCGGGAGGCAGATGATCTGCCTCCCGGATCACATTTCGATCAGCGGATCGGCGGCGCGTATTGCAGGCCGCCCTTGGTCCACAGCGCGTTGATGCCGCGCGCGATCTTCAGCGGGCTGCCCGAGCCGACATTGCGCTCGAACATTTCGCCATAATTGCCGACGGCCTTGACGATGTTGACCACCCAGTCATTGGAGACGCCGAGATCGGTGCCGATCTTGGTATCGGCTTCCTGGCCGAGCACGCGCTTGATCTCGGGGCTTGCCGAGTTCTTCATCTCCTCGACATTGGCCTTGGTGATGCCGAGCTCTTCAGCCTGCAGCAGCGCGAAATAGGTCCACTTGACGATGTGATACCACTGGTCGTCGCCCTGGCGAACGGCCGGTCCGAGCGGCTCCTTGGAGATGATCTCGGGCAGCACGACGTGGTCGGCCGGCGCTCCCAGCGTCAGGCGGATGCCGTAGAGGCCCGACTGATCGGTGGTGTAGACGTCGCAGCGGCCGGCATCATAGGCGGCGTTGACCTCTTCCAGCTTCTCGAAGACGACGGGATTGTACTCCATCTTGTTGGCCTTGAAGTAGTCGGCGAGGTTCAGCTCGGTGGTGGTGCCGCTCTGCACGCAGACGGCTGCGCCCGAAAGCTGCAGGGCCGAATTGACGCCCGGCAGCTTCTTGGCGTTGATCATGAAACCCTGGCCGTCATAGTAGGTGACGCCGATGAAGTTCAGGCCAAGCGCCGTATCGCGGTTGATGGTCCAGGTGGTGTTGCGCGACAGGATGTCGATCTCGCCCGACTGCAGCGCGGTGAACCGCTCCTTGGCGCTGAGCGGCGTGAACTTGACCTTGGAGCCGTCACCAAAGACGGCGGCCGCGACAGCGCGGCAGAAATCCGCATCGATGCCTTGCCAGTCACCCTTGTCGTCCGGCGCCGAAAAGCCGGCAAGGCCGGTGGAGACGCCGCACTGGATGAAGCCCTTCGCCTTGACGGTGTCGAGCGTGGCCGCCGACGCGGCGGACGCCATCAATCCAAGCGTGGCGGCGCCTAGAATGCCGATAGCAATGTGTTTCATGACCCACAGACCCTTTTCTCTGTTTTCAGGAGTAAATCCTGATTTTTTTCTCCCGTGTGAACGCGGCTTCATCCCGGCCCATTCCCGAAACCCCGCATCGTAACCGACGCGCCGCCTCCCATTCACAAATGTCATCGAAGGCGATAATTCCTGTGAGGTCAAGGGAAATGACCGAAACCCAAAGAGTTTGAAAACCGATTGCCGCAAATGCCCGATTTACAGACAAACACGCCCGCGATTTAGCCAGCAGGGCTAATAAAGGCGGCAAATCTCATGCAACGCCAACGCGGGGCCAATACGGGCCGCGGCAGCGAAATCCATCCCGGGCAATAGCTCGTCGTTGTTGACCTCCGCGTGCGACGAACTACCAGGTCCCAAGATTGTCATCTGACAATTTACTGACGGCTGCATACCAATACAGACCGCCGACGAAGACTGTTCTCAAAGGGCTTGAAAGACGATCCAGATCCCGATGGCGGCCATCAACGCGCCTGAAACGCGCGGAATCAGCTGCCCGGTCGGCACCGTCTTCTCCAGCAGAACAAGGATGGCGATGCCGGCGATCCACAGCACGTTCATGACGCCACCGACGAACAACAGAGCCATCAGCGCCCAGCAGCACCCCAGGCAATAAGCGCCGTGATCGATGCCGAGCCGAAGCGCGCCGAGCGGAGCGGAGCGGAATCCGCCACGGCCGGCCAGGAACGCGATCGGCGCCTGACATTCGCGCAGGCAGACGCCCTTCATCGGCGTCCATTGATAGAGACCGGCGGCGATCAGAACGAGGCCGCCGAGGATCGCGCTGCCGGTTGCCATCGAGGGATCGAGCAAGGCAAGACGGGCGAGAAGCCATTGCGCACCGGTCGCCAGGAGGCTGAAGACGACCCAGACGGCGAGATAGCCGGCAAAAAACCATCCCGTCGAAGCGATGGGCCGGCCATCCGCCCGCGCCTTGCGGCCGACACCGGCATAGAGCAGCAACATCGGCGCGACCGACGGCGTCATCATGCCGACCATCATCACCGCCCACATCGTGAAGGTGAAGGCGAAATCGCCCAATGCCCAGGGCCGGAAGCCGGGCGCCATGGCGGCGCCCATATCCATGCCGGCCATATCCATGCCGGCCATGTCGCCGCCTCCGCCGTCCGGCAAGGGGAAGCCGGGCATGACCATGGTGGCGGCGAGCCACAGCACATAGGCCCAGGCGAGCACGGCAATCACCACGAGCGCGGCCATCACGACCGCGCGATCGCGCCTCAGCACCGCCTCGAGGGCCGTATCGCCCATTGGATCAGGTCAATGCACGATGCCGCTCTGCGTAAGATGCAGATTGGCGAAATGGCTGTGCGTATCGGCCAGTTCGAACTTGATCGGGCCCGTCGCCTTGGTCCAGCCGCGCCCGACCTCGGCGATCGCGTATTCGAAGCCGTGCGGCAAGTCGATGCGCGCCTGGTGCGCGGCGCCGGTGACCGGATTCCGGATCGGCTCGCCGCGACCGTCGGTTATACCCTCGACATGCAGCTGACTGGTTCGCGCGTCGACGTCGATCTTGAATTCGATCGGCGCGAAGATCGGATCGTGGAATTTCTCCAGCGTGGTCGAAAAGACCTGAAATATCGTTGCACCTGGCTCGGTGTCCAGACCGCCCAATATGCGAAGCAGCGCGCCACGTTGGGCTTCCGTCGCCCTCTCGTCGATGACCACCGCGGCTTCACCCCCGCCCTGGTGTATGGCGCCGGGCCATCTGAAAATCCCGACGAACCGCAACCCGTCGAGCTTGGTGTCGCCGTGATGGCCGCTCTCGATTTCCATGCCGGCGACCGCCTGGCAGAATCCGTATGTCGGCATGGCGTTGAACTGGCACGGGCAGCCATAGGCGCAGTTGCAGTTGATGAATTCGCTCGCCTTCATGGCCCATTTGACGTCCGGCATGTCATTCCTCCCTTGCCGCACTCACGCTTCATGAGCGCGATCCGGATCGTGGAGGACCAGAAGTCAACCGGCAGCAACCATCCGGCAGCATCTGATCGAAGCAATCCGGCGATTAATATTAGCAGGAAATCATATACCTTCCGCAGCCGCCCACAATAGGCCGATCGGCTGAGATTAGGGCTCCGAACGCAGGTCAATAAAAGGCCGCCTTTCGCGATAGGAATTTTTTCTTGACACCCTGCCCTCAGCTATGGTACATATTCGTCCATGGTGCTGATTTGCGCCGATAACCCGCCGCACAGGCGGGTTTTTCGTTTAATACCCTGCCCCAGCATCGCTGTTTTTGCCGCGACGAACTGGCATATCGAAGTCCGCCTCCTGGCGGGCGGTGGCTGTTGCACGGTCCATAGCGCCGCACTATGGCTAGCGGCTTGTCAAACGAGGCGACGCAGAATGGCGAAAGACGGCGAGCACTTTAGCGGCGGGATGGGCGTCAACACGCGGCTTGCCCATTCGGGCAACAATCCGCACGACTATTTCGGCTTCGTCAATCCGCCGGTGGTGCATGCTTCGACCGTGCTGTTTCGCGACGCGGCTTCGATGGCGGCACGCACCCAGAAATACACTTACGGCACGCGCGGCACACCGACGACCGATGCGCTTGCCCATGCCATAGACGCGCTGGAAGGCTCGACAGGCACGATCGTAGTGCCGTCGGGCCTTGCGGCGGTGACGGTACCGCTGCTCGCCTTCGTCTCGGCCGGCGACCATCTGCTGATCGTCGATACCGTCTATCATCCGACCCGCAATTTCGCCGACACGATGCTGAAGCGGCTGGGCGTCGAGGTCGAGTATTACGCCCCCGATGTCGGCGCCGGCATCGCGGCGTTGATCAAGCCCAACACCAAGGTGGTGTTCACGGAATCGCCGGCCTCCAACACGTTCGAGGTGCAGGACATCCCGGCTATCGCCAAGGCGGCGCACGCCGCGGGCGCCATCGTCATGATGGACAATACGTGGGCGACGCCACTCTATTTCCGTCCGCTCGACCACGGTGTCGACATCTCGATCCATGCGGCGACCAAATACCCGGCCGGCCATTCCGACGTGCTGCTCGGCACGGTGTCGGCCAATGAGAGCTGCTGGACGCATCTTTACGAGAGCTTCTGCACGCTTGGCTGTTGCGCCGGGCCCGACGACGTCTACCAGGTGCTGCGTGGCCTGCGCAGCATGGGCGTGCGCCTCGAACACCATCAGCGCAGTACGCTTGCCATCGCCTCCTGGCTCGAGGGCCAGAAGGGCGTGGCGCGCGTGCTCCACCCGGCCCTGCCCAGCCATCCGGACCACGCTCTGTGGAAGCGGGATTTCTCCGGCTCCAGCGGCATCTTTTCCATCGTTCTTGCCGGTGGCGGCCAGAAGCAGCAGCACGCCTTTCTCGACGCGCTGCGGATCTTCGGCCTCGGCTATTCCTGGGGCGGCTATGAGAGCCTTGCCGTACCGGTCTGGCTCGGCGACCGCGTCGTTGCAAAAGCGCCCTATGAGGGTCCGTTGATCCGCCTGCAGATCGGCCTCGAGGACGTCGAAGACCTGAAGGCCGACATCTCGCGCGGCCTGACCGCCGCGGCGGCTGCGTAGCGGAATTCTATTCCCTAAAATTGCGGTTTGCCGGATCAGTTTGGCTTTCAAATTCAACGATGCCGCGTCATTGCGGTGCGATCAGCACATTTTCGACTTCCCCTGGAATACCGGCAGAGTTTTCGACCCATGGCTTTCCGCCTTTTTGTTCCCATTCTTGCCGGCGCGACGCTGCGCGAGCGTCTCGTCGCCTGTATCGGCGCGACGATCGGCATTGCGCTCACTGGTGTGATCGCCAGCCTTGTACTCGGCAACGGCCCGCATGTGCCGCTGCTGGTGGCGCCGATGGGGGCGTCGGCGGTGCTGCTGTTCGCCGTGCCCGCCAGTCCGCTGGCACAGCCATGGTCGATCATCGGCGGCAACACGATATCGGCGCTGGTCGGCGTGATCGTGGCGCATTTCATCCACGAAACCGCCCTTGCCAGCGGCATCGCGGTAGCACTGGCCATCGCCGCCATGTCGTTCACGCGCTGCCTGCATCCGCCGGGAGGAGCGGCCGCGCTGACCGCGGTGCTGGGAGGGCCTGCCGTCATCAGCGCCGGGTTCCTGTTTCCATTCGTGCCGGTGGCGCTGAACTCGATCCTGCTGGTGGCGCTCGGCTACGGCTTCCACAGGCTGGCCCGGCGCAATTATCCGCATGTGCCGGTTGCAGTGCCGGCGAACAGCCACGGCACCGGCGATCCGCCGGCGCAACTGCGCGTCGGCTTCCGCTCCGAAGACATCGATGCCGCGCTTGGCGCACTCGACGAGACGTTCGATATCGATCGCAACGATCTCGACCGGCTGCTGCGGCAGGTCGAATTGCAGGCGATGGTGCGCGCGCACAAGACCCTTCTGTGCGAGGACATCATGTCGCGCGATGTCATATCGGTCGATGCTCACACCTCGACCGAGGCGGCGCGCCAATTGCTGCTTGACCACAACATCCGTACCTTGCCGGTCGTCAATGCGGAGGCCAGGTTGGCAGGCACCGTGGGGTTGCGCGAACTCACCCAGGCCTCCGGGACGGTCGGATCCGTTATATCGCCCGCGGCAACAGCCGCCGCCGGCTTCGCCGCCATGGGTCTGCTGCCCGTGCTCACCGACGGCCGCAGCCACGCGGTCATCATCGTCGACGACGACAAGCGGATTCTCGGGCTGATCACCCAGACCGATCTGTTGGCGGCCACAGCGCGCCTGCAGGCTGCCTGACAAGCCTTCACTCGCACTGTAGGGTAGCGGCCGCCGGGCCCGGCAGAAAATCTTCGGGAACCTTTTGCCGGCGACAGCGTCCAATCTCCCGATCGAGATCTTGGTTCGGAGATTGGGTTGAGGAAACTGGCCATGCCTGCTGTGTTGACGGCCGTGCTTTCCGCTGCGCCAGGCGAGATGCAGCTTGTGCACCGCGCGCTGGCGCGCGACGGCGATGCCTTCCGCACCATCATCAAGACACACAATCAGCGGCTCTACCGGATCGCGCGCGGCGTCGTGCGCAATGACAGCGAGGCCGAGGACATCGTCCAGGAGGCCTACCTCAAGGCTTTCGCCCATCTCGATGCGTTTCGCGGCGACTCCTCGCTCGCCACATGGCTGTCGCGCATCGTCATCAACGAGGCGCTCGGCCGCCTGCGCAAAAGGCGCAGAACGGTGGCAATGCCGGAAAATCCGCAAGCCGAGATCATCCGGTTCCCCCTCCACCCCAGCGACGATCCGGAACGGACGATGGCGCAAAGGCAGATCCTCCAACTGGTCGAACAGGCCACAGACAGCCTTCCCGACGTCTACCGGACGGTGTTCGTGGCGCGGGTGATCGAGGGGCTGAGCATCGAGGAGACCGCCGATCTCCTCGGCGTGCGGCCGCAAACCGTCAAGACAAGGCTGCACCGCGCCCGCGCCCTCGTGCGCAAGGCGCTGGACGATCAGATCGGGCCGGTGCTGCTCGATGCCTTCCCCTTCGCCGGCCGGCCTTGCGAACGACTGACCAGCGCGGTCATGCGGCGGCTCGGGCTGGAAAGCTGAGCCTCACCGGATTCAATTGATTTTGGCGGGAACGTTTGCCGCTGGCCAGCATCCAATGACCGTCAACCGAAAACACAGTCCGGCGAGATTTTCAGCGTCCGGCGAAGGAGATGCCATGTCCATCCGACACACTGCCGCGCTCGCCGCCCTGCTGCTGCTCGGCACCGCCCCGTTCGCACAAGCCGCCGACAAGCCAACCGATCCGCAGATCGCCCACATCGCCTATACGGCCGGGGTCATCGACGTTGAAGCGGCCAAGCTGGCCATCGAAAAATCGAAGACCAAGGAGGTCGTGGATTTCGCCAACGACATGGTGCGCGACCACGAAGCCGTGAACGTGCAGGCGCTCGATCTGGTGAAGAAGCTCAAGGTCACGCCGGAAGACAACGCCACCAGCCAGGCGCTGACCAAAGCTGCGGGGGAGGAGCGGGCCAAGCTCGCCAAACTCGACGGCGCTGCCTTCGACAAGGCCTATGTCGATAACGAGGTCGCCTACCACAAGCAGGTCAACGGCGCGCTCGAAACCCTTTTGATCCCGTCGGCGCAGAATGCCGACCTGAAGAGCCTGCTGGAAACCGGCCTGAAGATTTTCCAGGGCCATGAGCAGCACGCCGAGCACGTCGCCGGCATGCTCAAGTAAGGACCGGGAGCATGCCGAAACGCCATCTGTGGATTGCGTTGACGCTGGCCGTCGGTACCGTTCCGGCGCGAGCAGAAACCATCCAGGTCATCATCGACAGGCTGGTGTTCTCGCCAGCCAGCGTCGAGGCCAAGGTCGGCGACACGATCGAGTGGGTGAACAAGGATGTGTTCGCCCACACGGCCACCGTGAAAGGCGGCTGGGAAGTGATGATCCCGCCGAAGAAATCCGCAAGCCTGACATTGAAGGCCGCGGGACCGGTCGACTATTTCTGCCGCTTTCACCCCAACATGAAAGGCCGTTTGGTGGTGGCGCCCTGATCCAACGCCAACGAGGCTCGCCTGGCCTCGTCGGGACGCGCGATATGCGTCCACGAGCCGTCATAGCCCGGCTCGCGGCGTGCCATCCAGGCATTCAGCCCTTCGCGCAGATCAGCGGTCGGGGCCATGCGGGCGAACTGCTCGGCCTCGACCAGCAAACCTTCGGCGATGCTCTGGTTGAGGCCGCGGGCCACTGCCGTGAGGATGCCGGCAATCGCCAGATCGGAGTGTCGCAGGATACGCCTGGCCAGGCCGATCGCGGCCGGCATCAATTCGGCATGCGGCACAACCTCGTTGACGAGACCCAACTCAAGCGCCCGCGGCGGCGCAAACCAGTCACCGGTCAACAGCAACTCCAGCGCCCGCTTGCGCCCGGCGATCCTTGGCAGGCGTTGGGTTCCACCGAAGGTCGGCGGCATTGCGAGGTTGATTTCCGGCTTGGCGAACAAAGCGCGGTCACTGGCGATGGCGAGCGGCACCGCCTCGGTGATTTCGCAACCGCCACCAAAGGCAATGCCGTTGACGGCAGCGATGACGGGTTTGCGAAACGCTTCCAGCCTCGCCGTCAGCCGTTGCCCGCGCATGACGAAATCACGCATCGCGACATCCACGCCGAGCGCCACGCTGGCCGAGAACTCATGAATGTCGCCGCCGGCCGAAAACGCCCGCTCCCCTGCACCGGTCAGAATGACCGCACGAACGCTGTCATCGACTTCAATGTCGTCAAGGATCGCAAGCAGGCGATCGATCAGGGCATAGTTCAAGGCGTTGAGCTTCTCCGGCCGATTGAGGGTGAGGATGGCAATCCCATCCCGGGGTTCCTTGAGGACAAGATCGGTCATTGGCTCTTCCTTCTTCATCATGCTGATGACCGGAAGACTATGCCCCTTTCCGCTTGTGTATATTCACTAGTCGGTATACCTAAGCTCATGCCTGACACGCAAAGTCCTACACGCAAACGTATTGTCGATGCCGCGACCAGGCTCTTCTATGCCGAAGGAATCGGTCGCGTCAGCGTCGATGCCGTCGCCGAGGAAGCGGGTCTCACCAAACGCACGCTCTACTACCATTTCAAGAGCAAGGACGACCTCATCGCCGCCTATCTCGATGGCCGCGACCAACCCAATCTGAAGCGGATGGCCGGCTGGTTCGATGCCGCCGAAGGCGGCGCGGATCGCAAGGTCGAGGCGATCTTCACCAATCTGGCGAGGTCCGCTCGTCACCCGAAATGGAAAGGATGCGGCTTCCTGCGCACGGCCGCCGAACTCGCCTCGATGCCCGGACATCCGGCGGTCAAGGTCGGCGCGCGGCACAAGCTGAATTTCGAAACATGGCTGGCCGGCGCCTTGTCGGACCATGGCGTCGGCGAGCCGCCTGCCTTGGCACGCGAGATCGTGCTTTTGATCGACGGCTGCTTTTCGATCATGCTGATCCACCGCAACCCCGATTACATCGAGGCCGCCGGCCGCGCCGCGGCGACGCTGGTGCGGGCGCGGATTTCAGGCAGCCAGGTCTAAAGCGCGACGCGCTTTAAGCCTTTGGTTTTATGCATGTCGTTGCGCCAAAACCGGGGCCACTTTTGGGCGACATGCATTAGAAACCAAACGCCAGCCATGCGGTGCCGGCGGCCAGCGTTATCAGCGTCAGCGGCAAGCCGACCTTGAAAAAAGCGCCGAACGACAGCGTCGTGCCGGCGGCTCGGCCCTGTTCGGCGACGATCAGGTTGGCGACCGAACCCAGCAGCGTGAAATTGCCGGCCAGTGTCGAGCTCATGGCGACGACCAGCCAGGCGCGCTCGGGGTTTTCCAGGCCGGGTATGAAAGGCCGCAGCGCCAGCACGGCCGGGACATTGCTCATGATGTTGGAAAGCACCGCGGTGAATCCGGACAGACGCCAGACATCGTCCAGCCCGAGGTTCTTTGCCGAGGCGATCATGTCTGGCGAAAGAAGCGTCTTTTCGGCGCCGGCGACGACCACGAACAGACCGGCGAACATGAACAGCAGCGGACCGTCGATCTCGCGGTAGATGCGTTCCGGCTTGATCGCCCGGGTAAGCAAGAGGATGGCGCCGCCGATGAGCGCGGCCTTGGCGACAGGCACACCGGCGAAGAAGGCGATTGCCAGTCCGATGCAAACTACCACCGCCTTCAGCACCTGCCCCTTGTGCATGCGGCCACGCGAGACCTCGGGCGTCAGTTGGACCGTTCGGGCGAATTCGGCCCGGTAGACGATACGAATGATGACAACGACCGCGACGAGGCCGAAAAGGGCGACCGGAGCCAGCGCTGCCGAAAAGGCCGGATAGGAAATGCCCGACAGCGCGCCGATGACCATGTTTTGCGGATTGCCCGTGATGGTAGCGACGCTGCCGCAATTCGACGCGGTGGCGGTGGCGATCAGATAGGGGATCGGGTTGCGCTTGATCACACGGGTGACATGGACGACGATCGGCGCCATGACGAGGCAGATGGCGTCGTTGACCAGGAAGGCGGACAGTACGCCGGTCAGCAGCGTCACCATCACCAAAAGCATGAAGGGCGCGTGCGCGTGTTCGATGGCGATGGCACCAAGGCCGCGAAAGGCGCCTGACACTTTCAGATGCGCCACCACGATCATCATGCCGAGCAGAAGCGTGATGGTGTCGAAATTGATCGCCCGGTAGGCATCCTCCATGCTGAGCGCGCCGATGGCGATCATCGCGGCCCCGCCGAGCAGCGCGATCCCTGCCCGGTCGAGGCGCAGACCGGGGATGCGGCCAATGGCGACACCGGCGTAAGTCAGGATCAGGATCAGCAGTGCCGCCGCGCCCATCAATGTCATCGATAGAAGTCCTGCCCAGTCTGTTTCCGCGCCGAAGCCTGCCACCCATCCGGAGGCCATTCGGGTGCTCACCCTTTAACGCGATGTCGAGCTGGATGCCAAACCGGCCGGGTAGACGGTTTCAGACGCCGGGCTAACGCAAATAGAAGTCCAGCCTCTGTCGCACAGCTTGGGAAGAATAGATCTGCTCGAAGGACTCCCTCGCCCTTTTTCCCACTGTCGCCCGCAATGTCGGATCGGCTTTGAGATCGGCAAGGATGCGCAACGCCTGTTCAGTCGTCTCGAACAAGAAACCGTTTTCGCCATGCCTTATGTGGTCGACGTAGCCGCCATGGGAATGGCAGACCACAGGCAGACCGCAGGCCATCGCCTCCAACACGACGCGACCGAAGGTTTCCACGTGCCAACCGGTGCGATAATAAAACACGTCGAGCGTCTGCAGAAACTCTTCGGCGGAAAATTGGCCGGGTGGGAACAGTTCGAGTTGCGGATGCGGCATGAGGCTGTCCTTGAGCCCTGCCCCGCCCTGAATCCGCAAGGCTGTGCCTTCGGCCAGCAATGTCTCGTAGAGGGGTATGTCATCGGCATGATGTTTGCCCGGCCCGTCGCGACTCAAGCGTCCGACGGTGAACGGACGATCCGAAGCCAGACGCCGGGGTGAAAAACGTTCGACATCGATCAGCGATGGATGCACGACGCCATCGACCCGCAGCATCCGTCTCTGAAAATCGGAAATCAGCACCAGTTCGGCGTCTGGCCAGTTCAGCATGCGGGGCATGCGAGTGGTCAGCGCGATGATTTTCGGGTGAAAGGTATTGAAGACATAGATCAGCCGGCGCGGCCGCGGGATCAGGTAAGGCCACATCTTGTTGCGCCAATGCGAGCCGAGAAAGACGTAGGTGCCGCCATTCGGTACATCCCACTTCGACAGCGAGACGCGGCGAATCGGGAAATTCCGCATCAACTCGCCGGACACGCTGGAGGAGGTTGCCCACAGATGCACCTCGGAATCGGCACTCAACAGCCGGTACAGTTCCAGAGCTTCAAGGTCACTGCCGCCGAAGGGGTCCTGAAAGCCGTTGAACAAATGGATCATGGTCGCTGCGCTTTGTTAGCTTGGCCGGCTGTTTGCCGATAGTGAAAATCTGGCCGTTGCCGTGCTGCCCACATGGCGATCGGTGGCCTTACTTGTGGCCGAGCAGAGCTAACGCAGCTGCTGAAAAATCGCTGTGAACAGAGATATCTACCTTCAGCTGGTATTTAGCTGCCCGAGATATCGGTCGCCCATTACGCAGGTTGCGTCAATACGGGGGCATTCGGTGAGTGCTAAGTCGTCCATCTATTGCTCAAAAACATCACTGGCAGCCTAAGCTGCGTCGCCTACCCCTTGCAGAGTCTCGCTATTTAGTTAAGCAAGTTATTTCAAGGTCAAGGCAGTAATTATCGACCGATAGCCTGTGGGGGGCATCAATGAAATGTATGGTTATTAACCTCGATCGGTCTCCCGATCGACTTGCCCATGTCACGGCTGAATTCGCGAAGGTTGGTGTTTCGTTCGACCGGGTTCCTGCCGTAGACGCGTTGCATCGACCGGAATTTGCTGCGACTTCACCAAGTTTAACTCCCACGGAAGCGGCTTGCCTTATGAGCCACAAGGTTTGCTGGACCATCATCGCAGATGGTGAGGATGCCTTTGGTGCGATCTTCGAGGATGATGTCCTGTTGTCCGAAGCAGCTGGCCCAATGCTTTCCGATGATGGATGGATTCCGGCCAACGCCGATATCGTCAAGCTGGAAACCTACCTAAAGAAAACCGTTATCGCGATGAAGCGCACCTGCGTCAGTCGGGTGTTTTCGGTTGTTAGGCTATATGGGTTCCACATCGGAGCGGCCGGGTACATCATTTCGAAGCAAGCAGCGCGCGATCTGATCGCCCGAAGTCTCGATGCGCCCGCCGATCACGTTATCTTCGATCCGTCGCTTCCGACATCGTCAAGCAAAGCGATCTACCAACTGTTGCCCGCACTGTGTGTGCAAAATGACCTTATTCGTGAGAAGGCCTTCGGGTTGACCAGCCTTCTTAGTGAGGAGCGGCTCGTGAGAGCCAGCGCAAATTCCGCTCCAAAGCGGAGTCCCGCGGAAAAGCTCCTGGTCGAAGCAAGGCGTATAAGTCGACAGATTTTCGATATCTGGCGCTTCAGGCGTGAGAAAACTATCTCTTTAGCTTGATGTCGGCAGCCAAAGCACTGCTGCGCGACGGTCCCGAGTCACCCATCAATGCACGGTGGCAACCCCGGGCGGAGGCGCCGGAGACGTTCCGGCCGGATCGAAGCTGACTTGATCGCGTCCGTTCGACTTGGCCGTGTAAAGCCTTTTGTCGGCAGCGGAGAAGATTTCCTCATAGGTGATCGGGCCGGTAAAGCTTGTGCCGCCGATGCTGACGGAAAGCGGACAAGGCCTGCCGCCGGGTGAGAATTCCATCTCCCTGATACGCCGGCGGATGCTTTCGGCGACCACCCAGGATTGCGAGGGGTCCACGCCGGGCAGAAACACGCCGAATTCTTCGCCTCCGATGCGGCCGACGATATCGCCGCCACGCAGTTGCCCTTTGATCGCCTGCGCTATCAGTTTGAGCGCCTGGTCGCCGCAATCGTGACCCAGGCGGTCATTGATCGACTTGAAGTGGTCGGCGTCGATGATCAGCAGCGCCCCCGAACGGGTCTGCTCCTGCTTTCGGGTCTGCTCGAGATAGGCTTCGACCAGCATAGAGAAGGCGCCACGGTTCAGCACCGCCGTCAGGCTGTCTGTCGCGGCGATGACGCTGAGATCGCGCTGCGCGATGGCCAGCTGGCGAATCTTCCACATCAGGAAAAACAGAAACGAGCCGCCCAGCACCAGGGGCAGCAACAAGTCGGTCATCTGCGCCCGCCACACGGCCTCGGGCGAAAGATAGGGGAAATTGAAGGAATCGACGAAGAACGCCACGGCAATGAAGAATGCCGTACCGACTACCGTGACAGCGATCACCCTGCCCCAGCTCGTCGGCGACAGATCGAGCTTCATCCCGTTCAACTCCGTTAGCCGCCGCTACTATGACGCACCAACCCAAACAAATTGATAAGACTTTCCCTCCAATTTCTGTCGGGCGGCGGAATCAAATCCACCCGCCAGCCCCGGTCGGTGACTTGCGACAGAGGCTTGCGCAAACGTGCCACAAGACGGCCGCTGGAAGCAGCCATCCTGTTTCGGAGCTTGAAGGCGTGGGCCAATTGCCGGCCGGGCAAAGGCAAAACGGCGCGCGAACCAGGCCGCCCGTCGTCAGTTGAGCGTTGGCTCACTCAGCGCATCGACGACAAAGGATGCCGCGATCAGGTCGTCGGCATCGAGGCGCAGGGAGCCTCCGTCGCCTCCCATGGCTGAAGCCACTTTTTGAAAGGTTTTCATTTCGTATTCCGTGATCCGGGCGTCCTGCATCTTGGCCTTGAGATCGGCGATACGCCGATCCAGAGCCGAAGATATGCCTATTTCTCGTTTCGACATGGCAACACTCCTCCCCACCCTTGTTTGCCTCCCGCCTGTCCACTTTTATATGAGGGTCCTCGAATACAGCGGGCCGAACGCGCCGTGCGCAGGAAGGTTCCGAAAAGGCGGAGTCACGAAATAATACGCTGGCGCCGGGCGGCTGCCCGAGCCACGCCAACGCCTCATCACCGAACAGGGTTGGACGGCTTGCGGTATTTGCCGCTGTCGGGGGCGACCCTGCATGGAGAAAGCTGATTCCGCGATTTTGCTATATCAGGCCTAGCTAATCCTTGACGCCGGCAGATGACGCCCCAGAATCAGTGGCATGGCAATAAAGGTCGGCGACGAAGTGGCGGTCATGGCGACGGTGCTGAAGCGCGTCACGGAAGACCGCGTCAGCGTGTCGATCCCCGGTTACAATTTTCCGCATTCGGTCATTGATCCGGCGACCAGGCTGACCAAGGGCCAGCAGATGGAATTATCCGGCGGCGTTACGCGGATCGACGGCGACAAGGTCACGGTATCGCTCGGGACAATGGTCACGGTGGATATGGACAAGGTGCGCCTGGTGCAAAGCCACGTCCCGCCGAAGCGAAGGGATCTGAGGATGTGAACAAGCGAAGTTCCACCGTCTCAGGGATCCAGCCCCTTACATCCCAGCAGTGCAGAGCCGCACGAGCGATGCTGAAATGGTCGCAGGTGCGACTCGCCGCGAAGTGCGGCCTCAGCGAAGGAACGATTGGCAGTTTCGAGAGCGGACGAAGGATTCCGAGTTCGGCCAAGCTGGCTGCCATCCGGCGAGGGTTGGAGGCAGCGGGCGTGGTTTTCATCAATCAGAAGGCCGCAGTGACCAAGAGCGGTCCGCCTCGTCAAACTATCGGTGGAACATAATTTAGATATCGCTGTTAGAGCGCAAACGGGAGGCGAGCGATGTTCAAACGTGAAATCGGCATTGTTTCGGACTGGTCGAAATTGGTGGCGGACGATCCTCTGATCGCCGCCGATATAGCCCGGCGTTTTTCTGTGCGCGCTTGCAATGACAACGCCGCCGACGACGACGACGTCCCGTGGCCCGGCACCGAAACCCGAAATCCCGACTTTGCCGGCCTCGCGACACCCGCCGAGTATCCTCGGCCCATCGTGCTTCTAGCGACGATCTATGCGTCGACGGTCCTGGGGGTAACGCTGCTTCTGGCGGCGGCGGTTTGAGCGCACGAGGCCCGATCCGGCTCTCTGAAAGCCCATGTCTCCGGTATAAACCGTAACCTATGTGTCCGGAACGGACCCGAAAGGCTTTGGCGATCCCGACGGCCCGCTGCCGAGAGGTGGCGGGCTCCCTCCTATTTCGCAAGCGAGTCGCCGGACAGCTCAAAAACTATCGGCTCGCCTCTGAAATCGGAATAGCGAATCCATTGGGGCGAAATCGTAAAGAGTTGTGCCCCTTGCTTTAGAAACTCCGCTTCAAGCGGACAGTTGGCAACGTGAGCATCTCTCAATCGCTGCAATTCGTTAGCCTTGGCAGGTCGGGCCAGGCCTTCAATTTGAACCGTCACGTTTTCGTCCCAGCCGATCACCATGGCGATCCGACTGTCTCGTTTAATATTTTCCAGCTTCCGACTGCCGGGAAAGCTGTCGAACACGATGTTGAGGTCGTCGCCCAACGTCGCCTGTATGACGGCTGCCTCTGGAGACCCGTCCGGATGCACGGTGCTGATAGCCCCGAGCTTATGCCTAGCCAGAAAATCCCGAACAAGTTGCCGTCGCTCCTCCCCGCGCATTGACGTGTCCTCCCCACGATGCCGCGACTTTACCACTGGCACCCAATCCGTTCTAGCTGGACGCCCGCTACCTCTCGGCAGCGGGTTTCAAATTTTCTGCTGACACCGTGCTGACACGATGGATGGTGCCTTTGCCGCTGGCAGTCGGTTGTATGAACTATAGCAGCAAAAACAAGGAGATACTGGCGATCCCGACAGGATTCGAACCTGTGACCATCGGCTTAGAAGGCCGGTGCTCTATCCAGCTGAGCTACGGGACCGCTGGCCGGCCTTTGGGCCGGCTGGATATTTTTGGCACTGACCGCCGTTCAATGCGTCCAGGGCGTCCTGCGGTCATAGCGGAAATTCTCCGCATAGGAAATCTGGCGGCGCTTGGTCTCTTTCGGCTCTTCGACGCGGAAAGCGAGCCCTTGCTTTTCGGCGTAGGCTACCGCCTCTTCCCGCGTGTCGAAGCTAAGCCTGATCTGGCTTCTCATGTCTGCCGACGTCGTATAGCCCATCAGCGGGTCGATCTTCTTGCGCGTCTCGGGATCGAATTCCAGCACCCAGTGGCCGGTCTTGGCCTTGCCGGACTGCATCGCGGTTTTGGCTGGGCTGAAAATGCGCGCGGACATGGCCACCTCGTTCTTGTGCAAGGCAGCATCGCCACCCTTCGCCCGTCATTACTGCGCAATGCGCACGGCGGCAAGGTTTTTGCTCTCGCAGGTTTTTGCACTTGCCATGCACCACCGAAATGAATAGGCAACAGACCGTTCGGAGTGTAGCGCAGCCTGGTAGCGCATCTGGTTTGGGACCAGAGGGTCGGGAGTTCGAATCTCTCCACTCCGACCATCCCCTCATAGCCCAATGCCCGGCGCAGCCATATGGTCACTTGCTCCGGCTCCGGTCGTGCATCCGTGACCGGTTCGGCACAGGGGGTTCAGATGCTTGGAATGGATGCCTGGGTGTCGCTTTTCGGACCGGCCTACTTTGCCTATGCCGGCATCACCGTTCCGTTCATGGTGACGTGGGCAATTGCCTGCGCCGCGCTGGCGATGTGGAACAACCGTGAAAGCCGCAGACAGGCGAGGCAGGCCCCAGGCGCCGTCGTCTCCCGCTCCTGGCGTATCAGTATCGGAATGTTTGTGCTGGTCGCCGCCGGCTATATCGCCGCTCACTCTGCCGTCTACCTCGCGGTCCGTCATTTCGCCGTAATGTGGCTCTGAGACTGACCTCTCAGCTAAATCTCGAATTCGCCCTGCCCTTCATCCATGGCGTTGACGGTTTCGGCTGCCAGCGCCCTGGTGATCGGCGTCTTGCGTTCGAGCGCGGTCCGGTCGAGCCGCTCCACCACGCGCATCGCTGTCGCTAGCGAGCGCTCGATGCGGCGGACCAGATACTGCACGACATGCGGTTCGACCTCGATCTGACGGTCGGCGAAGAGTTTCGTGATGACCCCGGCGAGCAGGAGATCGTCGGGCTCATGAATTTCCACTGTCGCCGCCGCTTTCAGCCGTGAGGCGAGATCAGGCAGCGTGACGCGCCAGGCGGACGGGAAGCGGCGCGCCGTCAGGAGCAGCGTCGACCCCGCACCACGCACCGTATTGATCAGATGGAACAGGCCCTGTTCATCGACCGCGCCGGTATCGACATCGTCGATCAGTGCCGGCCGCGCGCCGAGATTGGCAATGCTGTCGCCGATGCGCCTGGCGTCGACCGCCACCGCATTGGCACGCGCGCGCCAGATCGAGGCCAGATGCGTCTTGCCCGAACCCGCGGGACCGGCCAGCACCACCACCGGCGATGGCCAGTCCGGCCAGCGGTCGACCAGCGCCACCGCCTGGTTGTTGGTGCCGGAGACGACGAGTTCGTCGCGCGAATAGCCGGTGCCATGGCCGAGATCGAGCGGCAACTGGCGTGGCGGGTCGGTTGGCTGGGCGGTCACTTCAGCTACGCGGTTGCGTGCGGTGGCCGCCGCCGCGATCGGCCGGGAGCTGCGGCACAGGTGCCGCGCCGCGGCCCTTGTAGAGCGGCGATTCGAGATAGCGGGCTATGGCGAACCGCACCAGCACGGCTACAGCAGCCGAAGCCGGCACCGCGATCAACAAGCCGACGAAGCCGAACAGCGCACCGAAGGCAAAAAGCGAAAACATCAGCCATACCGGGTGCAGGCCGACGCTCTTGCCGACCAGCCGCGGCTGCAGGATGTTGCCCTCGATGAACTGGCCGATGAAGAACACGACCGCGACCGCGACGATCATCGTCCAGTCCGGCCAGAACTGGACGAAGGCGACGCCGACAGCCAGCACCAGCCCGGTCAGCGAGCCGACATAGGGGATGAAGGAAATCAGCCCGGCGAACAGGCCGATGAGGATGCCGAAATTCAGTCCGGTCAGCGTCAGCCCGGTGGCATACATGGCGCCCAGCACCAGGCACAGCGTGCCCTGGCCGCGCACGAAGCCGGCTGTTGCGGTGTTGATGTCACGTGCGATGGCGCGCACGGTCTGGACGTTGTCGCGCGGCACCCAACCGTCGATGACCGCCACCATGCGGTCCCAGTCGAGCAGCATGTAGAAGGCGACCACCGGCGTCACCACGAACAGGCTGACCACCGAGACCAGCGCCATGCCGGAGCTCCACAGCGAGGTGAAGACGGTGGTGACCAGGCCGAAGCCCGAGGTCAGCAGCGAATTCAGCCCGTCGCGCAAGCTGTTGGCGTTGACGCCGAACTTCTGTTCCAGCCATTTCGGATCGAACGAGGTGATCAGGCTTTGCAGCCGGGTCAGATATTCCGGCAATTTGCCGGCGAAATCGGCCATCTGCGTGGCCAGAACCGGAATGAGGATGACAAAGGCCAGCACCAGCACGATGAGGAAGGTGATGAGGATGACCACCGTCGCCATGAAACGGGACAGGCCGAGCCGCTGCAGCCGGTCGGCAACGGGATCGAGGAAATAGGCCAGCACCATGCCGGCGACGAAGGGCAGCAGGATGGCGCTGAAAACATAGAGGAAAAGCGCCAGCAGCGCGGCACCGGCCAGCCAGAAGAAGATCTGCCGGCGAAAGGTCGCGGACGCGGCGATGTCGGCGGCCGCGGCCTCGATCGCTGCCGCTTCTGTCTCAGATGTCCGGAGTGGAGCCTTCGCCATAGCCGCTCATGTGCCTCAGCCAAGTCACGAGATAGGCTGCGGCCGAAGCCACGGTCAAGACCCCGGACAGCAATATGAGGGCTGACCTCAGCGGGTCGAGGTGAACGGCAAGGGCAAGTTCTCCCAGCACAAGCGCGGCCAGCACGATCTGGATCGCGGTGTTGGCCTTCGACACGAACAACGGTTTCATCTCGACCGGATGGGTCATGACGGCGGACAACACCACCGCGCAGACGATCAATGCGTCGCGCGACACCATGATGACGACAAGCCACAGCGGCAATTGCCCGATGAAGCTCATGACCACGAACACCGAAACCAGCAGCAGCTTGTCGGCCACCGGGTCGAGATACGCGCCGAGCGTGGACTGCTGGTTGAAACGGCGGGCGATGAACCCGTCTACGCCGTCGGAAATGCCGGCGACGAGGAACCCGGCAAAAGCCCAGTCCCAGCGCGCCTGCAGCATCGCCAGCACCACCGCCGGCACCAGGATAAGGCGCAGGATGGTGATCAGGTTTGGGATGGTCAAATGCTTGGCACCTCCTCTTGGTCGGAGATAGATGATGAAGATAGCGGGTGGCAACAAGAGAGAAGCTGCCGATCTCCCGCACGGGAGAGCGGCTTTCAGCTTGGCTTTCGCCAATCACGAGCGCCTATATGCGCGCCCTGTCCACGGTTTTATGGGCCGAAATGGCCGTTATCCTTGCGGACAGAAACCGTTCATGCGAAGAGCCCGCGACAAGGAAAATTGTTGAACGGGCACCCGAAATGAGCAAGCGCGACGTGAACAAGCGCAAGAACGGGCTCACCTATGCCGAGGCCGGTGTCGATATCGACGCGGGCAATCTCATGGTCGAGAAGATCAAGCCGCTGGTGCGTGCGACGCGCCGGCCGGGCGCCGACGGCGAGATCGGCGGTTTCGGAGGCCTGTTCGACCTCAAGGCCGCGGGCTTTACCGACCCGGTGCTGGTGGCGGCCAATGACGGCGTCGGCACCAAGCTCAAGATCGCCATCGATGCCGGCAAGCACGACACGATTGGCATCGACCTCGTCGCCATGTGCGTCAACGACATCGTCGTGCAAGGTGCCGAACCGCTGTTCTTCCTCGACTATTTCGCCACCGGCAAGCTCGATCCCGACCAGGGTGCCGCGATCGTCGGCGGCATTGCCGAGGGCTGCCGCCAGGCCGGCTGCGCGCTGATCGGCGGCGAGACGGCCGAGATGCCCGGCATGTATCATGGCAATGACTACGACCTCGCCGGCTTTGCGGTGGGCGCCGCCGAACGCGGCCAATTGCTGCCCACCGACGATATTGTCGAAGGCGACGTGCTGCTGGGCCTGGCTTCCTCCGGCTTGCACTCGAACGGATATTCGCTGGTGCGCCGCATCGTCGCCGTCAGCGGTCTGTCGTGGAGCGATCCGGCGCCGTTCAACGACGAGGCCACTCTGGCCGAGGCGCTGCTCGAGCCGACCCGCATCTACGTGAAGTCGATTCTCAAGGCGATCCGCAACACGCGTGGGATCAAGGCGCTCGCCCACATCACCGGCGGCGGGTTCCCGGAAAACATCCCGCGCGTGCTGCCCAAGGATTTTTCGGCCGAACTCGACCTCGAAGCGATCGACGTTCCTGCCGTGTTTTCGTGGCTGGCCAAGACCGGCGGCGTGGCGCCGGAAGAGATGATGCGCACCTTCAATTGCGGCATCGGCATGATTCTGGCAGTCGCATCCGGTCAGGCAGCACAGGTCGCCGCCGTGCTGCAGGAGGCCGGCGAGACGGTGACGCCGATCGGCCGCATCGTGCCGCGCCGCGACGCCGGCGTCATCTATCGGGGCTCGATCGGCCTATGAACGCGCAGAGGAAACGCACCGTCGTCCTGATCTCGGGGCGCGGCTCCAACATGACCGCGCTGATTGCCGCGGCCAGCGACCCGGCGTTCCCGGCCGAGATCGTCGGTGTCATTTCCGACAAGGCGGACGCCGCCGGGCTCGGCATCGCCACGCAGGTCGTCTCGCGTGCCGACCATGGCAGCAAGCAGGCGCATGACGCCGCAATAGACGCGGCGCTCGCGGCCTTCAACGCCGAGATCGTGGCGCTGGCCGGCTATATGCGCATCCTCACCCCCGGCTTCGTCCAGAGATGGCAGGGCCGCATGATCAACATCCACCCTGCCCTGCTGCCGGCGTTCAAGGGGCTCGACACCCATGTGCGCGCACTGGCCGCCGGCATCCGCATCCATGGCTGCACCGTGCACTTCGTCACCTCCGAGATGGATGACGGCCCCATCATCGCACAGGCGGCCGTGCCGGTGATGGTCGGCGACACCGCCGATACATTGGCGGCCCGCGTGCTGAAGGCCGAGCACCGGCTCTATCCGCTTGCATTGGGACTGGTTGCCGAAGGCAAGGCGCGCATGGAGGCCGGCCGCACCGTGCTTGCCCACTTTGCCGACGATGCCGACAACGGCACTTCGGTGGTGATGGCCCCCGACCCGCTGCGCGAGGAAACCGACCTCGAGCATCTGGCGCGCATCACGCCGTGAGGCGAGAGCGTGACGATGAAACAGCTTCTCCTGCTTCGTCACGCCAAATCCAGCTGGGACGACCCTGGCCTTGATGATTTCGACCGGCCTTTGGCCGAACGCGGAGTGAAGGCGGCGCGCTCGATCGGGCGCGAGCTTGCGGCGCGTGGCTGGCTGCCGGACCTGGCGCTGGTGTCGGCGGCGCTGCGCACCCGTGAGACCTGGCGGCTGGCAGCGGCGGAGTTGCCCGTCCAGCCCCGGATCGCATTCGCCAAGGCGCTTTACGATGCTTCAGCGGCGGATATTCTGAGCCAGATTGGTCAGACCGACGCTTCAAGCGGCAGCTTGCTGGTAATTGGCCACAATCCGGGCCTGGAACAGTTGGCCAGACAGCTTGCCGGGCCGGGGTCGGAGGCCAAGGCACTCGCGAGACTTGAGGAAAAATTCCCGACGGCAGCCCTTGCCCGCTTCGCTTTCGAAGGTGACTGGTCCGGCCTGTCGAGCGCCCCGCTGACGCATTGTGTGCACCCGAAGGATTTGGGCTAGAATTCAGGCGCGGCGGGCAAGCTGCCACCCGGCAGACTTCGAACCAACGGTTCATGCCGACTGCGCAAAATCGGCTGCTCAAACGATGCCCCGATTGTTGCTGGTTCCATAAAAAACAAGAGCGGCGGGCAAAGCCCACCGCTCTTTGTGGTCGCAGACTTCAGAAAATTAACGACCCCAGATGCCCTGGCCCGACTGAGCCGGCACCTTGGCATTGGCATCACCCTGCGTCTTTACGGACTTCGGGATCGAGCCGGTGTGCGTGGTGTCGATGTTGGACACGGACTGGTTCGCAACCGGCTGGTTGGCATTGTAGGAGCCATAATTGTCGCTGCCGGCAAAAGCAGTCCCCGTGGCAACGAGGATGGCGGCGGCGGTGAGAGCGATCTTGGTCATTTTATTACTCCAGTATTTCTTTGTTCTGTCCGTCTGGTGGCGTGCCCTTGGGAGGAATTTCGCGTCGCTCGGACCACCCCGAGATGGGTTTGCCCTGCCGCGGATTCCAATCACGAAGATGTTCCTTTGCGGCTCGAATCTGGGCCTTGAAATTTGGCACAGGGCCTCGGCGGTCATAATTTTATTGTTCGAAATCAAATGGTTAGTGAGATTCTTCTCCCACGCTACGAGGCCGACAACCAAGCCAGCGTTCACCACCTGCTATACAGTCCGTCAACAGAAATCGAACCGAACGGTTCGGTTTGAAGAGACCTGACCCCTCCAGCGTTCTTTTTTCGGTGCGGAGGTGGACGAGATATGGGTGCGTACGTCCAAGGACGACAAACCGGCCGCTATAGGCCGGTCATGCCCAGCACGTCGCGCATGTCATATTCGCCTGGCGGGCGTCCCTCGAGCCAGAGCGCGGCGGCGATGGCGCCGCGGGCGAACATGACGCGGTCGCCGGCCGCATGCGACAAGGTCACAATCTCGCCGTCGGCACAGAAGCTCACGCTGTGTTCGCCGATGATGCTGCCGCCACGCAGCACCGCAAAGCCGATCTCACCGGGAGGCCGCGCGCCAATGGTGCCGTCGCGTGCAAGCCTTGCGACCGTGTCCAGGTCGATGCCGCGTCCGCCGGCTACGGCATGCCCCAGCATCAACGCCGTCCCCGATGGCGCATCGACCTTGTGGCGATGGTGTGCCTCGACAATCTCGGCATCCCAGTCCCGGGATCGAGTGCCCGCGCCGCCTGCTCGACCAGCCCGATCAACATGTTGAGCCCGAGCGAAAAGCTGCCGGAGCGCACGATGGCAATTGTTTTCGCGGCATCAGCGATAGCAGCCGATTCATCAGCATCGAAGCCCGTTGAGCCGATGACCAGGGCCGGCCCGCCGCGCTCGGCGCAAATGCTGGCCAGATCAGCCGAGGCAGCCGGCGTGGTGAAGTCGATGACCACGTCGGCCACGGCAAGCGCCTCGTCGCGGCTCACCAGCCCTTCGCCGATACTGCCCGGCCCGTGGAAGCGGGCGGCGAGCGCCAGCCGCGCGTCGCCGTGCACGGCGGACGCCATCTCGCGGCCCATGCGGCCCAGCGCACCCGCTATGGCGACCCTGACCGGTGGTTTCAACATGGGGCGCTATCCCGCAGCTATTTCCACATGCCGCGCATGCGCGCGCCGATGTCGACGCGCACCTCCGGCCGAGCCGCCCTGCCCTGTGCCACCTGTGCGCTCGGCCAGGACACCTGCTGGAACGCAGCCAGGATCGAAGCCGGGATGAAGCGGGTGCGCGAGGCATAGAGATGGCGGTCGCCGCGCGCCGCCTGGCCGTGCGGAAAGAAGCGTTGCGGCATGACCAGGTTGAGATTGTCCTTGGCCCGCGTCATCGCCACGTAAAGCAGCCGGCGCTCCTCCTCGATGTCTTCCTTGGTGCCGACGCCGAGATCGGCCGGGATACAGCCGTCGACCGTGTTGAGCACGAAGACGTTCTTCCATTCCTGGCCCTTGGCCGAATGGATGGTCGACAGGATCAGATAGTCCTCGTCGCGATGCGGCGGCCCGGCCTGGTCACTGGTGGCGTCTGGCGGATCGAGCGTCAATTCTGTCAGGAAGCGTTCGCGCGAAGCATAGCCCGAACCGATCTGCTCAAGTTGCAAGAGATCGGCGCGCCGCGTCGTCGCATCCTCGTGGATGCGCTCCAGATGCGGCTCATACCACAGCCTGATCTGTTCGAGGTCGGCAGGCCATTTGGCGCCGGCGCGCAGGCCGGAATAGAGCGAGACGAAGCCCGGCCAGTCATCCGCGGCGCGTTGCGGCGGACGCCAGCCGGCCAGCCCCATGGCCTCGTCCAGCGCCGTCGTCATGGTCTCGACGATCTGCGCGGCAGCCGAAGGGCCGATGCCCGGCATCAGTTGCAGCACGCGGAAGCCGGCGACCCGGTCGCGCGGGTTTTCGGCAAAGCGCAGCACCGCCAGCACGTCCTTGACATGGGCTGCATCGAGGAATTTCAGCCCGCCGAACTTGACGAAGGGAATGTTGCGCCGCGTCAATTCGATCTCAAGCGGGCCGCTGTGGTGCGAGGCGCGAAACAGCACCGCCTGCGATTTCAGTGCCGTGCCGGCCTCGCGCTCGGCCAGGATGGTATCGCAGATGAAATTGGCCTGCTCGACCTCGTCGCGCACGCTCACCAGTTTTGGCCTGTCGGTCGACTTGCGCTCCGACCACAGGTTCTTGGTGAAGCGCTCCGAGGCTTCGCCGATCACCGCATTGGCGGCCGCCAGGATGGTTTCGGTCGAGCGGTAATTGCGCTCCAGCATCACGACGTCGGCGGCTTGCGCGAACTGGTTGGGGAAGTCGAGGATGTTGCGCACCTCGGCGGCGCGGAACGAATAGATCGACTGCGCATCGTCGCCCACCACCGTCAGCCCGGCGCCGTCGGGTTTCAGTGCCATGAGGATCGAAGCCTGCAGGCGATTTGTGTCCTGGTATTCGTCGACCAGCACATGGTCGAAACGCCCGCCCAGATGCGCTGCTATCTCGGGCTCCGCCGCCATCTGCGCCCAGTAGAGCAGCAAATCGTCGTAATCGAGCACGTTTTGCGCCTGCTTGGCCTCGACATAACCGGCAAACAATTGTTTCAGCTGCTCCGCCCAGCCGGCGCACCAGGGAAAGGCGGAACCCAACACCTCGTTGAGCGGCGCCTGTGCGTTGACAGCGCGCGAATAGATGGCAAGGCAGGTGCCCTTGGTGGGGAAACGCGCTTCCGTCTTCGAGAAGCCGAGTTCGTGGCGGACCAGATTCATCAGGTCGGCGGAGTCCTCGCGGTCATGGATGGTGAAGGCCGGGTCGAGGCCGATCTCCAGCGCATAGTCGCGAAGCAGCCGCGCGCCGATGCCGTGAAAGGTTCCCGCCCAGGTCAGCGCATCGGTGATGACAGCTGCATCGCGGCCGAGCACTTCGCCGGCGATACGCTCGACGCGCCTGGCCATTTCGGACGCAGCGCGGCGCGAGAACGTCATCAGCAAGATGCGGCGCGGGTCGGCCCCCTTGACGACCAGATGGGCGACGCGGTGCGCCAGCGTGTTGGTCTTGCCCGAACCCGCGCCGGCAATGACCAGCAGCGGACCGGCTATCTGGCCGTCGCCGTGCTCGACTGCCTGGCGCTGGGCATCGTTGAGCCGGGCGAGATAGGCAGGCTGGACGGTCGGGTCCCGAAAGGTCGAATCAGCAGTGGCGAGGTTCATCGCCCATCAAGCATCGTTTCTGCTTTGTTCGCAATATCGATGCGGGGCTGGCCTCGTGCTAGACAGGCCGAAGCGCGTCGTCCGTGTCTTTAGCGTTGCGGATCGACACCCATGTCGGCCGACTGCCGCCGCAAGATCTCGCGATCATGCTTCGACGGCGGCAATAGCAGCGGGTCGACCGTATCGGGCACGGTTTCGACCATCTTCCTGGCGATACGATAAGTGACATAGGCGAAGGCGCCGGCGACGAGCAGACGGAACATAGTGCAACACTCCTTTGGAGCAGAACCAACCGGGGAAACCGCCTTTGGTTCCCTGCCAATCGTCCACGCGCGCAGTCGAAGATGGAGGGCGGTTTCGCCAGCGCTCCCCGATGCATTCTCGAGGCAACCGGAAGCGGAACCTGGCCTTTGCGAGGTTCGCGTCCTGCCGCAACCCGCTGTGGCGTCCCGGACGGACTTTTGGGGAAGAAGGCCGGCGCCGCTTGGGAGGAGTGAAGCGCCGGCCAAGCGGATAATTAGGTCCGCCGCACAGCTAAGGCTAGCTGAGTCTTTCCCCTGCGTCATCGGGGGATTATCTTTGTTAAAAGCGTACCGAGGCGCACTGCCCTATCGGTCGCCGGTCCGTCACAAGCTTGTCCTGGCCAGCATCCCGGCAATCTCCTTCATCTTCCCGCCTCGCCGCCCAGTCGTTGCCTGACCAGGGCGACATGGAAATTCGTGCCGAACAACAGCCCGTCATCGTTGAAGTCGTAGCTGGAATTGTGCAGCGGCGCCGAGCCCTCGCCATTGCCGAGGAAGACGAAGCAGCCCGGCACATGGTCGAGGAAGCGGGCGAAATCCTCGGAGGCGGTCATCGGCTCGCGAGCGACGGCGATGTTGCCGGGTTCGAAGACGTGCCTTGCGGCGGCAAATGCGGCATCGACCAGTTCGGCATCGTTGCGCAGCGGCACGAACTCCCTGCTGTAATTGACCTCGGCCGCGACATTGTAGGCGGCAGCGGTGCCCTGCGTAATGATGCGCATCTGCCGCTCGATCTCGGCGCTGACCTCGGGGCGGAAGCTGCGCGCATCGCCGAGGATGCGGGCAAGGCCGGGCAGAGCGTTGCGGGTGCCGTCGGTGATCAGCTCGGTCACCGAAACCACCGACATGTCGGCCGGGCTCAGCCGGCGCGAGACGATGGTCTGCAGATTGGTGACCAGCGCGCAGGCTGCGACCAGCGTCTCATTGCCCGCATGCGGCCGCGCGGCATGGCCGCCGAGCCCTTTGAGCACGATCTCGAAGATATCCTCGGCCGACATTATGGGGCCGGCACGGGTCTCGAAATGCCCGATCGGCAAGCCGGGCATGTTGTGCAGGCCGAAGATCTCGTCGAAGGGAAAGCGCTGCATCAGCCCATCGTCGAGCATGGCGAGTGCGCCCCTGCCCCATTCCTCGGCCGGCTGAAAGACGAAGCGCACGGTGCCGTCGAAACCGCCCTCACCTGCCAGCAGCTTTGCCGCGCCGAGCAGCATGGTGGTGTGGCCGTCATGGCCGCAGGCATGCATGATGCCAGGATTGCCGGATCGGTAGGATGCGTCCGATTGCTCTGATATGCGCAGTGCATCCATGTCGGCCCTGAGCGCAATCGCCCGGTTGCCGCTGCCACGCTTCAGCGTGCCGACGACGCCGGTGCCGCCGACGCCTTCGGTGACATCATCGAGGCCGAACTCACGCAATTTAGCGGCGACGAAGGCTGCGGTACGCTTCTCCTCGAAACCGAATTCGGGATGCGCGTGCAGATCGCGCCGCCAGAAAATCATTTCCTGCTTCAGCGCATCGCGATCGAGTTCAGACATTTTCCGCCCCTTCTGACCTAGTTTGCCAGTTGCGCGGCCACATCAAGCAGGATGTTGGCGCCGGCAACAAGCTCGGCGTCACCTGGTGTGTTCGCGCGGACTGTGGCTGATGCCGCCAACGCTCGGCACGAAGATCATGGCCGCCGGTGCGATGCGCGCCAGCATCTGTGCATCGTGGCCGGCGCCGGACGTCATGCGCCGGACGCCGAGGCCACGGTTCTTCGCGGCGGCCTCGATCAGCTCGACGATGCGAAGGTCGAAGATCACCGGCTCGAAGCGGGCCAGTTGCTCGACCGAAACCGTCAGGTTTTCGGTGGTGGCAAGCTGCTCGAGATAGGCGGCAAGCGCCGCCTCCTCCGCCTGGAGGCGCTGTTCGTCGGGGTCGCGCAGATCGATGGTGAAGACGGCGCGCGAGGGAATGACGTTGATGGCATTCGGCTCGAAGCGGATCGTGCCGACGGTGGCGACGGTCGGCGCGTTCGAGACTTTGGCCCGGTCGAGCAGGAAGGTGATGGTCCGGGCGGCGGCGTGGCCGGCATCGTTGCGCATCAACATCGGCGTGGTGCCGGCATGATTGGCGACGCCGTCTATGGTGATGCGCTGCCAGGAGATGCCCTGCAGATTCTCCACCGCGCCGATCGGCAAACCTTCGCGTTCCAGCACCGGCCCCTGTTCGATGTGCAGTTCGAGATAGGCGTGCGGCTTGAGGAAGCCGGGCTCCCGGTCGCCGGCATAGCCGATGCGGGCGAGTTCCTGCCCCAGCACGCTGCCGTCCGTGCCGACGGCCGCCAGCACCGTTTCGGCATCGATGCCGCCGGCGTGGACCAGCGAGCCCATCATGTCGGGCGTGTAGCGTACGCCCTCCTCATTGGTGAAAGCGGCGACCACGATCGGGCGCGACGGCGAAAAGCCTGTCGCCTTGAGCGTCTCGATCACTTCCAGCCCGGCAAGCACCCCGTAGCAGCCGTCATAGATGCCGGCATCTATGACGGTGTCGATATGCGAGCCGATGAGCAGCGGCGCCTGCTCCCTGTTGTCCGGGCTTTGCCAGATGCCGAATATGTTGCCGACCCGGTCGATGGCGACATCGAGCCCGGCCTGCCGCAGCCAGCCGACGAAGAGATCGCGGCCCTGCCTGTCGGTGTCTGAGGCGGCCAGCCGGATCAGCCTGTCCTCGCCGTCGCGACCGACGGCACCGAGTTCGCGGATACGGCCAAGCAGGCGCTGTGCATCGATGGCGATCATGCCGTTGCCTCGGCTTTCATCTTGCCTTCCAGCACATCGGCCGGGCTCATGCCGACCAGCTCGGCATAGCGATGCGGGTCGGTGGCACCTTCGGTGTTGATCACCAGCACCCGCGATTTGCCGTCCAGTCCAAGCTCGGTCGGGTTGTCAGCCATCGCCCGGATCAGCCCGGCAAGACCAACACCGCCGCTTTCGCCGGCGACGATCACCGGATCCCCGCCGGCCGGCCGGGCCAACCGCCGCATCACCGTGATGGCGTCGGTCTCATCCACCGTCATGAAGGCATCGGCGGCGCGCGCCAGCACCCGCCAGGCTACCGGGGAGGCCTCGTAGCATTCAAGCATGGCCATCACCGTCGGCCGGCCATGCGCGACCTTGACCGGGTGCCCGGCCTGGGCGGCTGCAAAAACACAGGCTGCACGCGCCGGCTCGACCACGATGAAGGTCGGCCTGGCGTCACCGAGCACGATGGCGAGATGACCGGCCAGCGCGGCGGCAATGCCACCGACACCAGCCTGCACAAAGACGTGGGTTGGTGTCCGAGGGAGCTGACGCAGCGCTTCGCGCACGATCGCCGTGTAGCCCTGCATGACCAGGCCAGGAATCCGTTCATAGCCCGACCATGAGGTGTCGGACACGACGGTCCAGCCCTTCTCGGCCGAAACCTGGGCGGCCTGCCTGACCGAATCATCATAGTTGCCGTCGACGCGGATCATCTCGGCACCATAGCGGGCGATCGCCGCTATGCGCTCCTCGCTGACGCCGGCGTGGACGAAGATCGCCGCCCGCGCGCCGACGAGTTGCGCGCCTTGCGCAACGGAGCGGCCATGATTGCCGTCGGTCGCACAGGCAAATGTCATCGCCGCGGCGACGGCACACACGTCGGGCCGATCGAGATCGGCAACATCGACGGGCCGGCCAAGCCGGTTGCCTGCCTCCTCCAGCACCAGGCGGAAGACGGCATAAGCGCCGCCCAGAGCCTTGAAGCTGCCGAGGCCGAGGCGAAAGCCTTCATCCTTGATATGGATAGCGCTAATTCCGAGTTCGCTGGCAAACGCCGGAAGCGCATGCAGCGGCGTTTTCAGGTGATTGTCGCGACGGGAAAGAAAACGCTCGACCGTGTCAGCGCCGGCCACGCCGAGGATTTCGGCATCGGCCGGATCGAGTGGCAGGCGATGCAGACTATTGCGGTTGAGCAGGAACACTGGCGGGCCTCCTTGGCGTTCGGCGAGAATATATTGCAGGACCGGTGCAAAGGGCGCTGTAATATGGCCTCCCAAATGCAAGTTTGTTTCGCCGAGGACCTCTCCATTGCCTGTATCGCCACCCATTCTCGACAGTTTCGATCTCGCCATCCTTGCTATCCTGCAGCGCGACAACACGACGCCGCAGCGGCTGATCGGCGAGGCGGTGAACCTGTCGGCACCGGCGGTGCAGCGCCGCATCAAGCGCATGGAGCAGACCGGCGTCATCGCCGGCAATGTCGCGGTCGTCGAGCCGGCAGCGGTCGGCCAGCCGATCACCATCTTCGTCGAGGTGGAACTCGAGAGCGAACGTGCCGAACTGATCGACGCGGCCAAGCGGCAATTCTCGGCAACCCCCGAGGTTCAGCAATGCTACTATGTCACCGGCGAGGCCGATTTCATCCTGGTCATCACCGTGGCCGACATGGCCGCCTATGAGGCGCTGACGCGAAAACTGTTCTTCGACAGCAACAATGTCCGCAAGTTCCGAACTTTTGTTGCGATGGACCGGGTCAAGGTCGGGTTGACGGTGCCATTGCCCGGCTAGCGTCAGGCGGCCGAAAAATCCTGCACGGTCTGATCTGGCGCGAGACGAGCGGAGTTCTCGCCGACCTCAGCCTGCCGCGCGCAGCCAGACCTTGTTGTCGTGGAAGGCAGCACCGCCATAGGGCGCCGGCGCATCGGCGCCGGTCAGAACGTTGATGCCTTCGCCGCGCTCATGGGCGCTGTTTGGCCAGATGCCTTCGGCGATGACGACGCCGCGCTTGATCCCGTCAAACAGCTTTGCATGCAGCACGACTTCGCCGCGCGTGTTGCCGACCTCGACGCGATCGCCGTCGGCCAACCCAAGGGCTGCGGCATCGTCGGGATGCAGAAGCAGTTCCGGGCGGCCCTCCCTGGCCTTCGACACCGGCGTTTCCGAAAAGGTCGAGTTGAGAAAATTGCGCGCCGGCGACGTCGTCAGCCGGAACGGATGCGCTTCGTCGGCGACCTCGATCAAGTCGACATGGTCGGGAAATTCCGGCAGAAGCGCCACCGGGCCGAACAGGCCCATGCTTTTCGGCGGCCGGTTGGGCGCCGCCTGCCCGGTCCAGTCGGCGCGGAAGCGGAATTTTCCATCCGCGTGGCCAAATCCATTGATGAAGTGTGCTGCCTCGAAATCCGGCTGCAGGTCGATCCACTTGTCTTCCTTCAAGCTGTCGAAGCTGCCCAGCCCGCGCTTGCCCAGGATGATGTCGATATGCTGCTGCTCGGTGAGGCCGAAGCCCGGACGATCGGCGACGCCAAGGCGTTTTGCCAATTCCTCGATGACGAAATGGTTGGTGCGCGGTCCTTCCGGCGGCTCGATCAGCTTGGGGCCGAGCGTGATGTGCTGATTGCCGCCGCCCTTGTAGACGTCGTCGTGCTCGAGGAACATCGTCGCCGGCAGCACGACATCGGCAAGCTTGGCCGTGTCGGTCATGAACTGCTCATGCACGCAAGAGAACAGGTCGTCGCGCATAAAACCCTGTTTCACCAGCCGCTGTTCCGGCGCGACATTTACCGGGTTGGTGTTCTGGATCAGCATCGCCGTCACCGGCGGGCCGCCATAAAGCGCGTCGCTGGCTCCGGTCAGCACCGGGCCGATGCGCGAATGGTCGAGATGGCGGATCGAGGGATCGCGCATCCTGGTGCCTTCCAGAACTTCCTGGTTGAGCTTGAAGATGCCGGAGTTGGAATGGAAGGCGCCGCCGCCCTCATATTGCCAGCTGCCGGTGACAGCCGCGATGCAGGACGCTGCATGCATGTTGACGGCGCCATTGCGCTGGCGCGCGAAGCCGTAGCCGAGGCGGAAATAGGTCTTTTTAGTCGTGCCGACGAGGCGGGCGAAGGCCTCGGTCTCGGCGACCGTCAAGCCGGTGATCCCGGCCGCCCAGTCCGGCGTGCGCGTCTCGAGATGCGCTTCCAGCCCTTTCGGGTCGTCCGTGTACTTTTCGAGATAGGCGCGGTCGGCCATGCCTTCCCTGAACAGCACATGCATGACCGCGCAGGCCAGCGCGCCATCGGTGCCCGGCTTCAGCACCAGGCCGAGATCGGCCTGCTTCATCGTCGCATTCTCATAGACGTCGATGACGACGATCTTCGCGCCGCGCTCCTTGCGCGCCTTGATGGCGTGCGTCATGACGTTGACCTGCGTCACCACAGCATTGGTGCCCCAGATCACCACGCAATCGGATTTCGCCATCTCGCGCGGGTCCGGCCCGCGCAAGGCGCCGGCGCCCATCATCCAGCCGGTCCAGGCGAGATTGGTGCAGATCGAACCGAAAAAGCCGGAGTATTTCTTGGCGTGGCGCAGCCGGTCGATGCCGTCGCGCTGCACCAGCCCCATCGTGCCGGCATAATAATAGGGCCAGACCGTCTCCGAGCCGTATTTCTCCTCGGCCGCAATGAATTTTTCGGCGACGAGGTCGAGCGCCGCCTCCCAGCTTGCTTCTTTCCAGGCGCCGTCGCCCTTGGAACCGGCGCGGATCAGCGGCTTCAGCAAACGGTCGGGATGATGGACGCGGTCGGCATAGCGGGCAACCTTGGCGCAGACGACACCGGCCGTGTAGCTGTTGGACTTGGCGCCATGGACGCGGCCGATGCGGTTGCCGTCAAGCAACTCGACCTCGAGCGCGCAGGTCGAGGGGCAATCATGCGGACAGGCCGAATGGCCGATGCGAAGCTTGGCGTGTTGGTTCATGGGGCGAGGTTAACCGGTTCCGGACGCGGCGTGTAGGGCCAGATCTTACCCTCCCCTTGATGGGGAGGGTCGGCGTGTAACGCCGGGGTGGGGTGTGG
>NZ_RZTC01000053.1:0-4550 GCF_004023165.1 Mesorhizobium sp. M7A.F.Ca.MR.176.00.0.0
GGTGTCGCTGGCCCATCACGGCGTGCTGTTCCTCGACGAGTTTCCCGAGTTCACGCCGCAGACGCTTGATGCGTTGCGCCAGCCGTTGGAGACCGGCGACTGCATGATCGCGCGGGCCAACCATCGCGTCACCTATCCGGCGCGCATCCAGCTGGTGGCGGCGATGAACCCGTGCCGCTGCGGCATGGCCGGCGAGCCGGGCTATCGCTGCCTGCGCGGCGAGCGTTGCCGTACCGACTATCAGGCGCGCATTTCGGGTCCGCTGCTCGACCGCATCGATCTCAGGATCGAAGTGCCGGCGGTCTCGGCCAGCGACCTGATCCGGCCCGACCGGGCGGAGAAAAGCGCCGATGTGGCGCTGCGCGTGGCACGCGCACGCACCATCCAGCGCGAGCGCTTCGAGCGGCTCGGCGCCACCCGCGCCACCACCAACGCGCATTGCGCGCCCTCGGTCATCGAAGAGATCGCCATGCCGGACGCCGCCGGCCTGTCGCTGCTCAAGGACGCCAGCGAAAAGCTTGCCTTTTCGGCGCGGGCCTATCATCGCGTGCTGAAGGTGGCGCGAACGCTCGCTGATCTCGACGCAAGCGAAACCGTCGGCCGAATCCATCTGGCCGAAGCGATCTCCTACCGCATGAGCTCGGAGCGGATGGCGCAGGCGGCGTAGGTCCGCCGACAAGCCGGCCTCGCCACATTGCATTCCGCGATCACGCCATAACCCGGCCTCCGCGAATCGATCATCTCCACGATGCGGCGGACCTGATTGTCCGCTTGGCCGGCGTCCTTACCACCCAACGGCCCCCACCGACCGGACGCCGGCCATTTTCTTCCTCTTCCAGAAAGCGTGGATGTCATCGGCGTCGGACCAAGGTCCTGGCCCCCGCATTGACATTCCTTATTTAGACAATGCGAATATGGTGTGGTCGGGGAGCGAGCTATGTTCATTGATTATTACGAAGTTTTGGAAGTCAGCCCGAACGCCAATTCGGAAACGCTGGAGCGCATATTTCGCTATTTTGCGATGCGCTATCATCCAGACAATCGCGAAACCGGCGATGAAGCCCGTTTCAGTGAAATCGTGGAAGCCCACAATACGCTCAAGGATCCGGTCAAACGCGCACAATACGACATCGCGTACAGGGACCATGCCGGCCTTCGCCGTGAATTGACCGAGGAAGCTAGCAACACCAAAGGCATCGAGCGTGACGTCGTGATCCAGGCCAGGCTGCTGTCGCTGCTTTACGCGAAGCGCCGGCACGACGTCGGCAATCCCGGGATCGGAGATGTGGAGCTCGAACGTCTGTCAGACTGTCCGCGAGAGCATCTCGAGTTTCATCTCTGGTATCTGAAAGCGAAGGGCTGGATAGCAAGAGTGGAAAACGGGACGATTGCGATTACGGTGGAAGGCGTCGATCGGGTCAACTCCGAACACCGTCGCGATCCCACCATCCGGCTCCTGGACCATACAGCTCCCTGACGCCTCACCCCGGAGAAAGCAGGCCGAAAACCCGCCGCCCATACACGACACTGGCCTATTCAGCTCTGCTGCGCCTTCAGTTCCAGCCGCCGCGCGTGCAGCACCGGCTCGGTGTAACCGTTGGGCTGGACGCGGCCCTTGAAGACCAGGTCGCAGGCGGCGAGGAAGGCTATCGACTTGTCAAAGTCAGCCGCCATCGGCTGGTAAAGCGGGTCGCCCGCGTTCTGGCGGTCCACGATGTCAGCCATGCGCTTCATCGTCGCCATCACCTGGTCCTCGCTGCACACGCTGTGGTGTAGCCAGTTGGCGATGTGCTGTGAGGAAATACGCAGCGTGGCGCGGTCTTCCATGAGGCCGACATCGTTGATGTCAGGCACTTTCGAGCAGCCGACGCCCTGGTCGATCCAGCGGACGACATAGCCAAGAATGCCCTGCGCGTTGTTGTCGAGTTCCTTCTGGACGTCTTCGGGCGACCAGTTCGGCCGCACGGCGACGGGCACCGACAGGATGTCGTCGAGATTCGCCTTGGGCCGGTTCTTCAGCGCCGCCTGCACGGCGTGGACATCGACCTTGTGATAGTGCGTGGCATGCAGCGTCGCCGCCGTCGGCGACGGCACCCAGGCGGTGTTGGCGCCGGCCCTGGGGTGGGCGATCTTCTGTTCCAGCATCGCCGCCATCAGATCGGGCATCGCCCACATGCCCTTGCCGATCTGGGCGTGGCCGGCCAAGCCGCATTCCAGCCCGATGTCGACATTCCACGCCTCGTAGGCGGAAATCCAGGCGGCCTGCTTCATGTCGCCCTTGCGGATCATCGGGCCGGCTTCCATCGAGGTGTGGATCTCGTCGCCGGTGCGGTCGAGGAAGCCGGTGTTGATGAACACGACGCGCTCTTTTGCGGCGCGGATCGCCTCCTTGAGGTTGACGGTGGTGCGCCGCTCCTCGTCCATGATGCCCATCTTGATGGTACTTCTGGCCATGCCGAGCAGTGCTTCGACGCGGTCGAATATCTCGACGGCGAAAGCGACTTCGTCGGGCCCATGCATCTTGGGTTTCACGACATACATCGAGCCCGCGCGGGAATTGGCGCGGCGGCCGTTTGGCCCTACATCGTGCAGCGCGATCAGCGCCGTCATCGCCGCATCCAAGATGCCTTCCGGAATCTCGTTGCCGTCGCGGTCAAGGATCGCCGGGTTGGTCATCAGGTGGCCGACATTCCTGACCAGCATCAGCGAGCGGCCGGGCACGGTCAGCGTGCCGCCGGCGGGCGTCGTGTAGGAGCGGTCAGGATTGAGCTTGCGGACAAAGCTCTTGCCGCCCTTGGTGATCTCTTCCGCCAAATCGCCCTTCATCAGGCCGAGCCAGTTGCGGTAGACGACGACCTTGTCTGGCGCATCCACCGCGGCGACCGAATCCTCGCAGTCCTGGATGGTGGTCAGCGCCGATTCCAGGATGACATCGGCGATCCCCGCCGGATCGGTGCGGCCGATCTGGTTGTTGCGGTCGATGACGATCTCGATGTGCAGGCCGTTGCGCACCAGCAGCACCGCATCGGGATTGGCGGCATCGCCGCGATAGCCGACGAATTGCCTGGGGTCGGCCAGCGTCGTCGAGCCGGCGCCGGCGCTCAGCCGCAAGGCACCTTGCGCCAGCGACAGACCATTGACGCCGGCCCATTTGCCTAGGGTGAGCGGGGCAGCCTCGTCGAGAAAGGTCTTCGTCCAGGCAACGACCTTGGCGCCACGCGCCGGATTGAAGCCCTTGCCCTTTTCGGCGCCATCCGTTTCGGGGATGGCATCGGTGCCGTAGAGCGCGTCGTAGAGCGAACCCCAGCGCGCATTGGCGGCGTTGAGCGCATAGCGCGCATTCATCACCGGCACGACCAGCTGCGGTCCGGCAACATCAGCGATTTCCGGGTCGACATTGTCGGTCGAGACACTGAAGGCCGCGCCTTCCGAAACGAGATAGCCAATCTCTTTCAGGAAGCCCTTGTAGGCCTCCATGTCGACCGGTGCGCCATGCTCGCGATACCAGCCGTCTATCTGTTCCTGGATGGCGTCACGCTTTGCCAGCAGCGCCCGGTTCTTCGGCGCCAAATCATGGACGATGGCCGAAAAACCGTTCCAGAAGGCGTCCGCTTCGATCCCCGTGCCCGGCAGCGCTTCCCTGGCCACGAACTCATGCAGCTCGCGGGCAATCCGCAATCCGGCGATCTCGATGCGGTCGGTCATCAGGCTACTCCAGATGAAAGGCTTTGCGGGCCTTTGGCATGTCAGGTTTGCCGGGTCAATTCAGCTTAGGGTGAAGGTGGCGTATTTGCATCGCTTCGTCCTCCAGAGAGGAGCGCCATCGCAGGGCACAACTTGCCATGTCCAATCGCATATCGCGTCAATTTTCTCATTCCAGTAAACCCGGCTTTATACATTGCCTGTCAAATAAAGCAGGCATCTTTGGAGTATGCCGATGTTGAGATTTGCCTGGCTTACTTTTGTTTCACTCGCTCTTGCATTCGCTGGCGTTGCTCCTGCCGCCGCTGCCGATATCGAGTTCATTGGCACATGGCAGCAGGTTTACTCAACCGGCGGCCAATGTGCCGATTGCAGAGTCGTTATCCGCAGCGATCCCGGCCTGCAGGTCGATGCGAGCAATGGGTGGACCGCCGATCTAAAGGAGAAAACGATCAATGGGGAACAGGCCTTGATCGGAAACGGCAATTGGCCGGGTTCGGCATCAGCGGGGGCTAAGGCCAGAGCCTTGTCGGCAGCGTTCAAGATTCATCAAAATCGGCTGCTTTTGGTCATGCAAATCATCGACCCGAACGGCAGTCGAATACGGGTACACGCAGTATTCGAGCGACTTACTGTGCCCAAATCTTCCATCTGACGGCTGCCATGCGCATGTGTTCAAATGCGCCGACAGGTTTTCACAAAGGCTGCATCACACCGCAATGCGCGGCCGTCCCGAGGCCACGGCCACGACATGCGCCTCGATGAACATGCGCTGGGCTTCGACGGTCGAGACCCGGAATTCGGTGGCGACGTCGATCTCGGCGCTGTCGGTGCCGGCATCCCTGGCG